>DATCKK010000502.1:0-11341 GCA_036562325.1 Cytophagaceae bacterium
CCATAGTACCAATCCGGATAATAGCATGAATACGAAGATAAGAATAGAAGCTCCGACAATTTGTTTGCCAGCTCTGCTTATCATCAATGTTCTATGAATATCGAGAACTATTCGGAAAAAACTTTCCAGTGAATAATCTCCTTTACCCAATATCTCCCCGGTGTATGGATTGACATAGTAGTTCCCCATTTCCTTGGTTTTGGGTTTGGAAAAGGTTACCTGAAGGCTTTTGTCGGGTTGGTTAGGAATGACAAGTTGTGTTATTTCCATTCCCTCATTGAGAAAAATAGTTCTTAACGAATCGTAGGTCAGGAATGGTTTGTTTTGAGGAGCAATATTTACTTTATCATAGTTCCATGCATCAATGATTTGGTTTTTAAAAGCATAAATGCTTCCGGTGAGACAGACTATAAATATTACTATGGAAGAGAGAAGACCAAGCCATAAATGCAGGATGGACATAAGGTATTTAAATAAGGACTCTTTTTTTCTTCTTTTGCGAAGAAGCGATTTTATTAACTTCATTAACTACTTCACTTATAGTAAAAGTCGGATATGCTCGCCAGATTCCCTTCCTGAAAATACGGAAGGGAAAGGGCGAGCCTTATCTTAACCTAAGAACATTTAAAATTATTTAGCCTGTTTTTTCTCAGCATCACCATGCTCTCCATTGAATCCGACATGTTCCACGATGCTAAGATATTTGGCGTATTGTTCTTCACTAAATACCTGCTTTAAAGCATTCTTTCTTTCTTCATCAAATTTATTCCAATATTCTCTGGCAGCTTCGCTATTTCCATGATAGTAATCATGAGCATTCACATAAGATTTTTCAAACGCATTGTTTACAGCTATAAGCATTTTGCTTTGTTGTTCGTCTAGGGCCAATTCTGTTTTAATTCGCTCGATTAATTCTTCAGAATATCCTGATCTTCCACGTACAAACTTCTTTGCAAACTCTTTATAAATAGCTTGTTGTTCAGAATTAAGAATAGCCAATATTTCTTCGTTTTGTTGTTTCATTAATTCTCTGGATTGAGCCATACGAGTAGCACGATCAACTCCTTCGGTATTGCGAATAGCCTCACGTTTTTCATCGTATTTCTTTACTATGGCATCAAATTTTTCTTCTACTTCTGCGCTTAGGTTCAGGCTGGGCTTTATTTCATTGATGTCTATTCTTTTTCTTTTCTTTTCTTCGCTGCAAGAGCTCAAAAGAATTAGTAGTGCTAAAATGGGAAATAAAAGTTGTTTAGTTTTCATTATTGCTTGTTATTTTAAAGTGAATATTGATATTAAGTAAATAAAGGCATAGCGAAAATTCACTATACCTTTTTCGTCTATCTATTTATATTTCTTAAACTTAATAGTATTAACATGCGATTATTAATAAACACCGATGTATCGGTTTCCTGTTGGATTCACTAGTTTGGCACCAATGGTCATATTCCCGGTTTTAGCATTGAATACAAAGATATTACCATCAACTCCAACTCCGGCAACGGCTATAAACACTTCATCACCTACTACAGCTATACCCTGGTATTGGCTGAAATCCATGTTTTGTTCATTGGGAATGTTCATTTTAGTAACAGTTTTTGCATTCAGGTCAACACGAGCGATATAACCACCTGTACGCTCTTCTCCATCTACCAGGCTGTAGATGATGTATCCGATACCATTTCCGGCATATTTCCATGATTCAATATAGCTATCGGTTACTCCTAATTGATTGTCAAGGCTTATAACATAGGAGTTGTCATAAGTTCCGTCAGGATTAATTCTAAGAATTTTTGCACCTCCGGTACCTGGGTTTTCTCTGTGAGTAGCCTGGTATACATAGCCATCAGTAGCTACATGTGACATTGGGCTTCTGTAACCACTGTTGTCACCGGTTGCCTGAGTGGATGTAATAAGTTTTGGATTGGCAAGAGAAGGATAGTCCACTACCAGTGTTTTTGTACCTAATCTTTGATAGTTGGTTTCTGCATTGGTTGTTCCTGGTACATACTTACGTAACCAGGTTCCGATATATAATTTATCACCGGCTGCATTTAATACCGGAGCATCCAGACGGTAAATGTGGTATCCTTGTAATTGCTCTTCTTCAGATAGAGCTAGCTCAAATTCTGTTTGTCCAATGATTCTGGGATTTTTCAAATCCAGAACTACTATTACAGCGGTACCGGAAACACCTAAAAACTCACCATCTTCTTTGTTATCTTTGAATTTGTTTTTAATGTCTTTAACGTTAACAGCCACCCCAATATCTTCACTTGCTTTTGCCCAGCGTGGCGAAGTTCCTACATATTCAGCAGTACTGATGCTGGCACCTACTTCATTGTAGATGTTTCCTCCTTTTACTTCGTATTTATTAAAAATTCCACCATCTGCACCGGTATATTGAATGTTGTATAAGTAGTTGCCATCTGCAGAAGCTTGTAAACGGGCAGTTCTGCTGGACTTAACGTGTGTACCTTGTTCAAATACATTAATAGATATTTCCGGGTTTATAGCTTCTTCTCTTGTTACACTATATACCATGGTGCCAGCATTACCGTCACCAGGTTCTGTCTGATACAAAGCACCGGCAACTGTTATCCAACGGTCCCCTGATGCAGTGCCAGGTTCGGCTTTATCTTTTTTACAACTGGACAGCGTAAATACTGCTGCCATGGCTACAAAGAGTATAATGTTAATTGATTGTCGTGTTATCATTTTTTATTTTTTAATTTTTAAAGTTGAAAGAAGGTTTTAAAATGTTTTCAAATCTTGATTCGAAGGCCGTTGAACCCGATCACTGATTTTTCAAATCATAGCTTTTGTTTCTATAGTTTAAATTTGTTGATAGTATAATTAAGTTTTACATAATAGGCTCTTCCTGGTTTCTGAACAGCAAAGTTGTCATACAACTCTCGGTTGAATATGTTTTTTATATCGAAGCTAAGTATGACTTTTTGATTAGGGAATCTGTAACTAAATCCGACATCCTGAATATATTGAGGAGGAGTCATTGTCTTTTCTGAATAAATCCATATAGTATTGAATGGATGTACATATCCGAAATAATAGTTTATATTCAAAACTGATTTATTCTGTATAAGGCCAACAATCCTATATTGGATACTGGTATTTATTGTAAAGAATGGTTCATTGGGAATTTGCGTATTATATCTGGAAAGAGGTTTTCCTGTTTCAGGGTCGTATTTTAATTTAAATAAGGAATTGAATTTTGATGTCGCGAATGTGATATTTAGTTTTTCATGATATATGTAGCTTATCTCAGATTCAAAGCCTATCGACTGAGCTAAACCAAGATTTACAAAGGGCATTAACTGTACGTTTTCATTAACCAGCCTGTCTTCAGATTTTAGTGTTATCTTATCGCGTACATTTCTTGTGAAAAAGGTACCGGCAAATAAGAATCTGTGTCTATTAATTTTGAAATACCCTAAGCGCAACCCCAGGTTTATGTTGTGGCTCATTTCAGGTTTTAGTTCTGTATTGGCAACTATATTTTCAGCGGGGCCTCCAAATATCTCTTGTTCAGAAGGCATTCGTACTGCTTTTTCTGCAGAACCTAATAAGATTACATTATTGAATAAACTGTAGGAACTAGCCAGCCCATAACCGAAAACTCCTCTTGAATCTTTTATATGATCTTCCATGTATTCTCGGGTGACAGGGTCTGCGTAAGGAGAAATTCTGTCAATTTTTTGATTGTAATGTTTTATAAAAAGATTATTTTTTAACCTCCCTTTGATAAACTGAGTTTCATAAGACAATGAGGTTACATTTTTAAATAAATCGCTGGTGCTTGTATATTTTTTTTCTGCGACGTGTTTTATTTCATCATTTTCATTTCTGTCTACCGCATAAAACAAGTAGTTAAGAGTTACCCTGTGATTTTTGTGAAAGTCATAACTTAAACTGGTTCTTAGAGTAGCTATTTTCTGGTTAATTGTAATCATGGTAGGTTCACCTTGTTGTGCACCTGAAGCCGTTTTAATTGGCTTCCCATGAAATCCAATCATTTTTTCTCCAAACCAGTTGTAGTTCCAGCTAACCGTATCTTGTACATATTGCTCACGGTCACTGTATATACCATTGAATTTAAAATGTATGCCTTGGGTGAGAAAGTTTCTTTTCGTATAGTTTAACCCTATAACATTGGCATGTGATCTGGTAAACCTTCCCATATATGGTTTAGTCATATATTGACCATGCTGGATTTCTTTATAGGCAAATGAGTGATTATAACTAATCATAAATTCGTCTGCCCACTTAACTTTGGTATAGCCTGCTTCTGCCCGCAGTCCATAAGTTTTGAAGGCATCATTAAAGCGTTTTGCCGTAACATTTACCATGGTGCCATCTGGTAAAGTGTTTCTTACAAAGCGACCCCATACTTTGTAATCGTTATCCGAATAGCTGAAGAACATAGAGGCACGAGCAGTGAGCCCTGTTTTTTTGTGGCGGTACATTCCGCTTACATCGGTTTGCGATGTATTAAAAGAGCCATAAGAAGTAGATATGGAAAGATTGTTTCCGGAAAGGTCTCCTTTTAATATAATATTAATGGCACCACCTAAATAATCTCCCGCTAAATGTGCCGGTAGCACTCCTTTATACACCTCTATCCGCTCGATCATAGCGGGAGGTATGTTGTTTAAATTAAAGGAAGAACCATAAGTAGATATTTCTATACCATTTATAAATATACCTACCGATCGTCCGGTCATACCGTTAAGATTGTATTCAACACTTGAACCCAGGCCTCCGTTTTGTCGAACTTTTATACCTACTGCACGATCGAGTAATTCATTGGTCTGTAAATTTCTGGTAGATGCATCTTTAGTATCAATAACATTTACTGCAAATCCTGACTCTATCAGTTCCTTAGTTTTTGATTTACCTGTAATTATTACTTCTTCCATTCCTTCAGTATCTTCCTGAAGGCTAAAGTTTAAAGTGTAGCTATTGCCAGCTTTTGCCTGTATTTTTTTGCTGACTGATTTATAACCTATTGATTTTGCAGTTATGACATAATTTCCTTCCGGCACTTCTAATAAGTAATTGCCATCCAGGTCGGAGGCGGTTCCTTTGCTAAGAGTATCCAGAATGATGTAGGCAAATGCTAATGGTTCGCCTTTATCATTTTTGATCTTTCCTTTGATAATTGCGGTAGGGGTAGTTTGTGCCTGTGTGAATATTGGTAAAATGATAAATAAGCCCTGAATGATTATCGGGAGGATTAATTTGTGGTAATTAAATTTTATTGGAAATTTCAGAATGCTCATTTTATTGTCTGACAATCAACATTGTATTTATTTAGACTAATTATAAACAGTGCAAATATATACAGGCGAAATTCATTAAGTCAATGTTTATTTAGAATAAATTTAAATAAGATTGTATCTTACTGATAATCAATTCTTATTTTGCATTGATTTTTAGGAAACGAATATTGTTGAGAGAATTGGCTAAGGGCTAAATGGGTAAGAAACGAGTATTTTTACTGGTTAGTAGTGGATTACAAAGAGTTTGTTTTTATATAAAAAGGTTAGATAGAGATTAGTAAGAGGGGCTGATTAGTTGTATTTAATTTACTTAGGGGATACATTGAGGGTATTTTTCAATCTTAAAAAAGTTAAAAAAATGTATCGCAAATTGTAACTTGTTAAAAGTCAATTTGCGATACAAAAAATTGGTTAATCTACTAATTCTCCTTCCGAATATTCTCTCTTTTCTATCAGCTTACCTTTTTCATCGTAAAATCTGAACGTGCCGTCTTTCTTATCGTTTCGGTATTTACCTTTTATCCTGACTTTTCCATTAGGATAATATTCGGTGTAATTGCCATGCTTAACACCATTTTTGATATCCACATCCAGTTTAACACTACCATCATCATAGTATTCTTTATGGAACTTTACATCCAGGTCATCCAGATAAATTTCATCATCCGGTTCTATAACTACGGCCTTACTGGTGTTTTCTTCTTCTATTAAGGTATCCAAAGATTGGCTGACGGAAGCGTGAAATTCTTTGCGTTCCACCGGTTGTTCTTTAGCAATAGGTGTCAGGTCTCTAAATGAACTGATAAATCTGGTTTCAAACATGGCATTGTTCTCATTCATTTGAAAACCTATATGAGGGAAGCAGACTATATAGTCTTTATTTTTATTTACACTTACCCATGTATCGTTTGATACAAATCCTTTTAAGTTGTCGTGCAGGATAGGAGGATGAACATAAATGAATATGTTGGATGCAGTGCTGAAATTATCTATAAAGTCGTTAAACTCCTCCGATTTCTCCAGTGTTTTTTGATTTACATAATCGTCAATAAAGTTTTTGATCGTTTGGGGATGATTACTGAATACTACGTATTCTTCTATTACTGTATAGTAAGGCTTATCTAATTTTTTAAAGAAGTTTCCAAGTATTACTTTAAACATACCTTTTACAGACAGAAAGTTTACAGGATAGCCTTTATAATCAAACTCCTTAAACTTAACAGGGGTCTTTTTTCGTATCTGTTTAGCAATGAAGTTCAGGTTATCTATTGCTTCTTTTTTACTTTTGCTTTTGATAACTACTGCAAATTCATTTTCTTTACCTAAGCCCTTGGGTTGTGATTGTACGAATGCCACTTCATTGCCTATCCATTTAATAAAGTTGTCCTGTAGGCTTATCTTCAAATACTTTTCGATTTGTTGTACGTTTTTTTCATACTCTGCATATTCTTTTGCATTTCCTTCCTTCATTAACTGTTTGAAGTTATCATAGAATACCTGGAAGTTGTCTACCGCAAGGCTCATATAGAAGGCTGTCCTTTGGGGAATAACTTTTTGAGCATTCAGCTTTCCTTTACCTGACAACATCATTGCTTTCAGGTAAGAGCTTACAGAATCGTTAATGTTGGTAACCCCAATCATACTAAGCTTGTCATCTTTTTCAAGATTTACATTCAAGCCTGTATAATATAATGATTTACTTAAAGAGTTGACAGACTCATCTTCTTCTGCCAGGTA
Source organism: Cytophagaceae bacterium (assembly GCA_036562325.1). Taxonomy (GTDB): domain Bacteria; phylum Bacteroidota; class Bacteroidia; order Cytophagales; family Cytophagaceae; genus DATCKK01. The sequence goes on from DATCKK010000502.1 coordinate 7,038, forward strand.
ACAACGCATGAGATCATCTAATCTTGAATACTGAAGGTATATAGTGAATAACCCGTCATCATCTACCTGTTGAGCCATTTCAATAAAGTTCAGGTCTCTTCCTATAACAGGTTCATTTTGCTGGTCAATGGAAGCTTCTACCAGTTTATTGATATAAGAGCACACCAGCAGGTTTTTAATGAATGTGAGAGATAATGTGGACTTATCTTTCTTGTTATAAAATTCATAAATTTTATTTCCATTATGGTTTCGGCTGGTAATTCTGTATTCCGAACTGTTGAGGTTGGTGAAATAATCCTGAATAAAGTTTAATTTAGAAGCTTTTTCAAGGTCTACAATAAAGAGAAAATCGTATTTACGTGGAGCATAAACATGTGCTGAAACTGTAACACTTCTGGAGCCCAGGATATCAAACAATTGTTCATTGTTTTGAATCATAGAGTCCAGTGAGTTGGCACTGGAGGTTAATTCTGCAAAATAGGGCTGCTTTTGCATGTGCTTCCATGTTTTGCTGTTACTTATTTTTTTCCAGCTTTGAATAGGGTTGCTGGTTTGAATAATATAAACAGCATCTTTAGGTACGAGATAAATAGAACGGAAATTGTCAGAAGGTGACAAGTAATAGGTGTAAAGGCCATAACCGATCAGGCCTAACAATAATACACTTAGAAACAATAGAAACTTTTTCATGGAATTAAAACTAAAAGTAAATAAGCAATTTAGTTTATCTGAGGGTAAAACCCAAAAGTATTTAATTTACCAGACTGTATATCAATATATAGGCTTTGATTAATACTCAAAACTTATAGGTTATTTAATGTTTAATATAGTAACATTATTGGTAGCCGAATATTGTTTAAGAGCTTGTCTTAAAGACTTCAATATTGGTTTAAATAATAATTCTTATTTTTCAAGTGTTAATTACTTCACTGTGAAAGTTGCAGTAATACCCACTGAAAAGTTTTTAGGTAATTTGTAAACTCCGAATATAGCTCTTGAATGTTTCCCTGCTTCTCCTAATACATTGATAAAAAGATCAGATGCTCCATCAACTACTTTGGGTGCATCTTCCCATTCAGGTGTTGCCTGATAATAGGCATCAAAATGGTTTAATCCTACTATATTAGTAAGGCCCGGTATTTTATTAATGTGTGCCAATATATTCAACGCACAAAGCTGGCTGGCTTTATATCCATCCTGAGTATTCAGGTCTTCACCAAATCTGCCCAGATAAAGAAACTCTCCGTTTTTCTTGGGAAACTGAATAGACAAATAAGCTATATTTCCCCGGATGTTTACCGAACTATAATTTCCGCCAGGTGCCGGAGGTTCCGGTAGTTCCAGCCCTAGTTCCTTTAGTTTTTCTTTGAGTTGCATAAGCCACAGATATTTTGGGCTTTAAATTATAATAAACCGATAATAAAAGCTAACAGAAAATCAGATATAGATTCTTAAATCACTAAAAATATCAGAAAAAAATTAAAAACATTATTTACCTAATTGGGTTTTAGTTACTTGTTTAATTATTCAATCAAAAGCTCACTATGGAAACCATCGCTGAACAGTTTGGCTTTAAGAAAGTCGAAGAATTTTTTGAAGATAACGGAAGTAGCATTAATTACCGGAATTGGGCATCCCTTCAGGAAGTAGTAAACTACGAACTGCTAAAAGATCAGGACACGGTTGTATTCTATTTTATAAATAATGAAGGTAATCCGTGTTGCCTGGAGCTACGTTTTATTACCCCTTATACGTTGAGAGTCCGGTTTAATCCGGCCAAGCAATATGCAGGGCAATATACGCTCGCAAACACTAATTCGATTGTAACAGACACTATTAAAGAACTGTCCGGAAAGCTGGATGATGTTGATCTTACTATTGAAGAGGTTAATGGTGTTATCAATATTTTTATCAAAGACAGGAAATGCGGGCAAAATACCATGATGGTTTCTGTAAACCGGAATCCATATAGAATGACGGTTTATAAAGCACGAAAAGATGGCTCTTTCTTTAAAGCACATGAAGATGGAGAAACAGCCATATATTATAAAAAAAGATTGTGTTATACAGGATATAATGAGCATACCGTAGAGTACTCCATTATACAGGCAAAAGCGATGACTCCGACAGCCAGATATCTGGGCTTTGGCGAAAAGGGTGGATATAATTTGGTAAGAAATGGCGCAAGAATGACCTATTTCAATTTTGATAATATGCGCTACAGCCAGATATATGGGGGAGGCCCTTTGGATATAAGAGAGCCGTTGTATGACTCCAATCCATTTTTTATGGAATTTAATGCCGTACCGGAAGAAGAATTGGTAACCGGCTTATTTATAGACAATACATCAGAAACACTGTTGGATCTGGGAAGCTATAATTTTGATCAACAGTATCTGTTTGGTAGTATGTATGGAGACTTGGATTATTATTTCTTTTTGGGTAATACAAGTGAAGATGTATTGAAGTCTTATGTGTCTCTGGTCGGAAAGACCAAGCTTAAACCCAGATTTATATTGGGCTATCATCAGGGATGTTATGGTTATGAAAATTTTAATGACCTGCAGGATGCAGTGAATGGTTACCGTGGCAATGAAATTCCTTTGGATGGATTGCATGTAGATGTGGACATTCAGAAGAACCATTGCACTTTTACTATCGATGAGTCAAAGTTTCCTGCTGATACATTTGATATACTGGCAAAGCAGGGTATAAAATGCAGTACCAATATTACTCCGGTAGTAAGCTATGTAAATAATTACTATAAAACGTATGAAAGTGCTAATAAGAACGAGTACTTTGTAAAAGCTGACAGAATAACAAGCACCAATATTAACGGATCAAATTATTATTCGGGTGGAGTATATTATGGAGGCAACCGAGGAACCTTTGGGCATTATCCTGATCTGGGGAAATTTGATGTCAGATTATGGTGGGGACAGCAATACCGCTTATTATATGAGAGAGGTTTGCAAATGGTATGGCAGGATATGACTACCCCTTGTATTCCTAATCCAGAGGAAAATCGTGATACTGAAATATGGGTGGAAAAATATCAACAGTACTGGAAAATCGGTGACCACATCACCGGAAACATGCGGTCTTTCCCGTTTGACTTGTGGCTCACAGATAATTCGTTGAAGAAATATAATGGAGAAGTAGCCTGGAAGTCCAGAGGATTGACCAAATCACCTGCAGCAAGAATTAGGAATCTGTATTCTTACAATCTTCAAAAAGCTACCTACCATGGCTTAAGCAATCTTTGGAGAATCTATGTTAATACATTCACCGTTGTCGGAGAAAATGGATTAACTACTCAGGAAGCTTATCAGATCATTAATGCATTAGAAGACAGAAACATTATTATTAAAGTAGAAGAAGCACCACTTCAATATGAAGTAAACCCTTCCGTAAATTTGAATGATCCGAATTTAGATCTTGGCATACCTGAAAATTTAATGCATATCCCATTTGTAAAAGAGGAGGTTTTGGCCATTCTGAAGCAATCAGTAGAGATTGAGAAAAGAAGAAGAAACAAACGAAACTTCATCATTGGCAGAGGTGGTTTTGCAGGCACACACCGCTTTGGCGGCTTATGGACCGGAGACAATGCATCTTCCTGGGATTTCCTTAAAATCAATATTACCCAGGTATTGGCATTAGGTATATCCGGACAAAGTATGTCGGGCCAGGATATCGGAGGTTTTGAAAGAGAGAATGATTACCAGAAATGGGCAGACCCTGAATTGATGATACGATGGACGGCGGCGGGAGCATTTTTGCCCTGGTTCAGAAACCACTATATTAAAAAAGGACAGAAACTATTTCAGGAGCCTTATAAATATCAGGATTATGCCAATCAGGTAGGTGAACAGGAGCGTTATATGTATTATGCAGTTCTTCCTGTATGTAAGTATTATATTCAGCTTCGATACAAACTTCTTCCATTGCTGTATGATGGCATGTTTGAAAATGTTATCACCGGGCTTCCTTTCGTAAAAGCCATGTTCCTGACCGATGGCCATGATAAGTCCTTGTTTGATACAAATATTAATTTTCTGAACAATCAATTCTTTGTTGGTAATGATTTACTCATTGCGCCGGTAATTGAAAAAGAAAATTGGGGTGCTTATGGAAGAAGAGATGTTTACCTTCCGGCAGGGAGCAAATGGTATGCTTTCAAAAATAACCGACAAAAACTTAGTGCAGTGATAGAAGGTGGTTCTGTTGTCAGAGGTTATGACGCTCATATAAGCACAGATCCCGACCACATTCCATTTATAGTTCCTATGTATGTGCGGGAG
>DATCKK010000290.1:0-2575 GCA_036562325.1 Cytophagaceae bacterium
ATTTTTGTTTATGCGCACTTTGCGCTGCAGCTTCCCTTATAAACAGCAATGCAGAATCGTGGTCTCCTTTCATAGATTCCACAAAGGCATTCCAGGCATTCAACCGGGCAACTCTTACTTTTTCAGCAGCTTCATTTTCAATCTCTGTTATTTCCTGTTCGGTGCAGATGCCGTTTTGAAGTATCCATTCCCTGAACTTTTTGTTACAGTCGTATTCTTCTTCCCATTTCAGCCGCTCCTTAGATTTATACCTTTCATGCGAACCAGAAGTCGAGTGGCCGAGCGGCTGAGTCAACTCATAAATATGCAAAAGAAACGGAACATGATCCCGGCGACAGATTTCCACCGATTCTTTGTATACCTTGCACAACTCTTCGTAATCCCAACCTTTTGCCTTTACAACTTCAATCCCCCGCTCTCCGTCCGAACGCCTGAACCCTTCAAACATCGCCGCTATATCTACTTTGGTTGTCTGATACTCTTGTGGTACCGAAATACCATAAGCATCATCCCATATAGACACCAGCATGGGAATTTGAAGTACTCCGGCAGCATTAATCGCTTCAAAGAAAATACCTTCTGCCGTAGCAGCATTCCCAATAGTACCAAACGCTACTTCATTGCCATTGACAGAAAAATTCTTCAGATAATGTAAATCGGGATTTTCACGGAATAGTTTTGAAGCATAAGCAAGTCCAACCAGACGAGGCATTTGAGCCCCGGTTGGGGAAATATCCGGACTTGAGTTCTTTATTTTGGTCAGATCTCTCCAAAGTCCGTTTTCGTCCAGGCTTCTTGTAGCATAATGCCCGATCATAAGCCGGCCTGCAGACGCAGGGTCTGCTTCTACGTCGGTATGTGCATATAACTGAGCAAAGTATTGTTCCAGAGTGAGCTCGTTGATAGCCATCATGAAAGTCTGGTCACGATAGTAACCGGAACGAAAATCGCCAAATTGGAAATATTTGGCCATCGCGATCTGTGCCACTTCCTTACCTGTTCCGAAAATACCGAACTTCGCTTTCCCCATGAACACTTCTTTTCTTCCCAGTATACTAGCCTGCCTGCTCTCAACAGCAATGCGGTAGTCGTTAAGAATTTCTTCTTTTGTAATGGTCAGTTCGTTGCTTAGTTCCTTTGTATTCACTCTGTTATCTCCAGTTGTTAATTCGAATATTATTTTCTATCTTTAATAACTAAAGGGTCAAAAATAGGCAAAAAGGGTAAGGATATCAAATCTATTTCTTTGCCTAAAATATTTGAACCATTTTTTGGTTTTATATTTGTATCTTTGTTTTTATAACGATAAAAAAACAGAAATTAGCAATGGTTAAAAAATTATTTTTCTTAGTATCTGCCTATTTCATATTATTCAATTCTTACGGACAGGGCGTTTTGAAGTTTAATTCAGACAAACATGATTTTGGATTGATAGAAGAAGGAACTACAGCTACTTACGAGTTTGAATTCACTAATGTAGGAAAAGATACTATCCTTTTAACTGATGTCAAAGCTTCTTGTGGATGTACTACTCCTTACTGGACCAAAGACCCCATAGCTCCGGGAGGCAAAGGCTCCATTAAAGCTTCATACAGCAGTGCAGGAAGGCCGGGCGTTTTCACCAAAACCATTACTGTTTCTTCCAACGCCACTGAACCATCCAAAATGCTTATTATTAAAGGAGTAGTTGAGAAAAAAGAGGAAAAACCAGTATATACTGAGGCAGAGCTCAAGTCATCTCCAAAAGCAGAAATTGAAAAGACATCTTATGCTTTCGGTAAGATAGAAAGAGGCCAAAAAGTAGTTGCTAAAATAAATTTAAAGAACACAGGTAAAGAAAGTTTAACCATTTTAGGAGTTCAGGCTGCGTGCAATTGTGTTTCTCATTCATTCCCAGCAGGTAGTGTCGGATCTGGAAAAACTGAAACTATTGAATTCACTTATGGACCTTACCATGATGGCGAAAATTCAGATATCGTTATCATTACCACTAATGATAAAAACAACCCGAAGATAACCATCAATTTTACAGCAGAGGTCGTAGAAAGCCTTCAACAAAAGAGCTTGTTAATGGAAGACAATTCTAAAATTCCATTTGGTAAATAATCAATTTTAAAAACCTTAAACAATTAAGCCAACGTATATAAAACGTTGGCTTTTTTATTTGTGGCAATATAAACTTTTTTATTTTTGCGCGCATTTACTAATACTAAAGTAAAGTAATAACTAAAATGATTATAGGGGTTCCAAAAGAAATAAAACCAAATGAATTCAGAGTAGCGCTGACCCCAGCAGGAGCAGTACAACTGAAAAAAAATGGACATACAGTCTATGTCCAATCAATGGCAGGTGCAGGTTCTGGTTTTACAGATGATGATTACATAAAAGCAGGAGCCCGAATTTTAAGTTCAGCGCAAGAGGTTTATGAAAATGCCCGTCTTATCGTAAAAGTAAAAGAACCGTTAGGGCCGGAATATTCCTTTATCAAAAAAGACCATATCGTTTTTACCTATTTCCATTTTGCTTCTTCTTTGGAGCTAACCAAAGCCATGATGAATTCAGGCGCTGTTTGCAT
>DATCKK010000508.1:0-2030 GCA_036562325.1 Cytophagaceae bacterium
GAATATATAGAGGATATTTCCAAGATATTCAAAAAACAAAGACCAGGTTGGGCCATTCAGCGGATACATTTCCCCCACACCCCTAATTTCGGAACCGGGAGTGGCAGGAATTAAAAAAACATTCATCAGTGTAGCAATCAATAACATTGTCAGAGACACTTGTGAAACATCCCAGACAGAGCAACCCTGAAAGTAAAACATAACAGCTCCTATAATAGCCCCAATAACTACCATTGGATGCAAACGAATAATTCTACGTTTGATAAAATCTTTGGCAGTCATTGTATTCCACCGGTCGTCATAAGCATAACCAACTACAAAACCGGACAAAATAAAAAAGAAATCAACAGCCAGGTATCCGTGATTGATTATCTGATCCAAATGACTGGTGGCAAAAGCTTCAAATACATGAAAGCATAAAACAGTTAATGCTGCCACTCCACGTAAGCCGTCAAGTATATGATAATGCGGTTTGGTATCTGTAAAAGCTGCTGATGAAATTTTTGACATGTGTTCCAATAACTTACTTTAATTAAAGGGCAATGAATGTGATTGATTTTGTCAAAACATTACCGGATTGACAATGACATCTACATTTAGTTTTAACAAAAATAACGTTCTTTTCTCAGATAATTTCAACAATTACCTGAGCTAAATGCTATGGCTGGCCAAATACCTTATCCATCAGACAAATAAAATGAAGCGAATTTTACCTATCCATTCATTGAGATTTTATTTTTTGGATTTTGAGATTTAACTTTAAGAATGCTTTCACTCAGACAACTATTTCTATCGCACGTAGCACAGACTTCTGATGCTCCTCTTATGCTTGAAATTGAAAAAGCAGAAGGTATATACTTGTATGGAAAAAACGGAGAAAAATATATAGACCTTATTTCCGGCATTGGAGTAAGCAATGTGGGGCACCGACACCCCTCAGTGATAAAAGCTATAGAAGATCAGTTACAAAAATATCTACACCTGATGGTTTACGGTGAAATAATCCAAAGTCCACAGGTACTACTGGCACAGAAGTTAACCTCTACCCTTCCTTCACATTTAACCCATGTTTATTTTGTTAATTCAGGAAGTGAAGCAGTAGAAGGCGCATTAAAGCTGGCTAAAAGATATACAGGCCGAATAGAGATTATTTCCTGCCATCAATCCTACCATGGTTCTACTCAGGGTGCACTTTCGGTTAATGGAAATGAAGAATACAAAAGAGCTTTCAGGCCTTTATTGCCAGGCGTGCGTAAAATAGAGTTCAACAATGAATCTGATCTTGATCAGATTACAGAAAATACAGCCGCTGTAATTATTGAAACCATCCAGGGTGAAGCGGGTGTAAGAATACCTGCCAAAAGCTATTTGCAAAAACTACGCGATAAATGTAACCAATCCGGTAGTTTATTAATTCTGGATGAGATTCAATGTGGTTTTGGAAGAACCGGTAAAATGTGGGGTTTTGAAAACTTTGATATTGCTCCGGATATTGTAGTGAGTGCAAAAGGAATGGGCGGAGGAATGCCTATAGGAGCTTTTATTTCTTCTTCTGAAATTATGTCCACTCTCACCAACAATCCTGTATTAGGACACATTACAACTTTTGGAGGACATCCGGTTTCATGCGCTGCTTCTCTTGCTACTATTGATGTGATAGAAAACGAACAACTATGTAAAAAAGTAGCAGGCAAAGAAAAGCTGTTTCATGAACTGCTTAAACACCCTTCCATTAAAGAAATAAGAAGTAAAGGATTAATGATGGCCGTTGAGTTCGAGTCTTACGAAGTGTTAAAGCCGATTATTGACAGAGCTATTGATAAAGGTGTTTTAACAGACTGGTTTTTGAATTGTAACAATTCAATGCGAATTGCTCCGCCACTTACCATAACTGAAGAGGAAATAAAAGAAGCATGCTCTATTATTATTTCCTGTATTTAACAAGAAAAGCCAGATTAGCTAACGAATATTAAGTATTATTATTGTTTAATTAATAAAGAACAAACCCCTCATTTTATAAGTTATTCTAA
>DATCKK010000510.1:0-3034 GCA_036562325.1 Cytophagaceae bacterium
GTAGAAGTTATCAATTACGAAATCGTACCCCATACGACGGTTGTTGGTTGTTTTGGTTTGCTCCGCGAAATAACCTACTAGACCACCTAAATCAAAATCGCCAACACGCTTATTGAAGTTAGACATAAGGTTGGATGACCAATAATTGTACTTGAAATCACTTTCGGACATCATACCGTTCTGCCATAGTTTCTTCACTGCACCTTGAGCACCGATGATTGTCTGGTTTTTAGTCAAGTAACTGTCCATACCTACGCGGTATACCACATCCCACCAGTCTGTGATCTTAAAAGATGCATTGATATTTCCGGTGATACGCTCTGTATTATCGTTAAGGTTATTTCTGTTGATAATCCAATAAGGATTTTCCACATCATCTTCCAATGCTTGACGACCTTCAAACATACGGTACTTGCTTCCATCCGGATTCAAGTAAACACGCATATCATCATTTCTTGACCATCTGTATACCGAAGTCATAGCTCCAGTACCACCTGAGTTGTACAAACCTGCAGAGGTAAGGGTCTTGTCGGTGTTGGCCAATGAATAAGCTACGTTAGCTCCTAAAGTTAACTTTCCATATTTCTGATCGCCGTTGAAACGGAAAGTAGTTTTATCGTATCCTGTATTTGGGATAATACCTTTTTGGTCAAAACGCGATGCCGACAGATAAAAAGTACTATTTGCATTACCGCCTGCCAAACTTACGTTGTGGTCATAAACGGTAGAATGCTGGAAGAAATTTTCTATATTGTTGTAGATGGTTTCATTAGGACCGAAAGCTTCACCCCATGACTGAGTAGTGTAATCGTTCAGTGTTCCTGCATTATTATAGAAACCTCTTTTGTATTTGCTTTGTTGCTCAGGAAAACGGTTGACCCAGTTGTTTCCCGCTTTAGTGCTAAAAGATACTTCCGCTCTTCCCTCTTTACCTTTTTTAGTGGTGATGATTACCGCTCCGGCAGCAGCACGCGAACCGTATAAAGCAGCAGCAGCAGGACCTTTCAATACGGACACATTTTCAATATCTTCCGGGTTAATATCCATTACCCTATTGCTATTGGTAGAAGAAACAGACTGCATACCATCGAAACCGCTGTTTCCACCAATAACTGTAGAGTTATCATAGATGACACCATCCACCACAAACAAAGGCTGGTTGTCTCTTTCCAACGAGGTACCACCTCTCAAGATGATCTGAGCACCGGCCCCTGCAGACCCTGAGGTCTGTGTAACATTTACGCCGGCAATTTTTCCGGCCAAAGAGTTAACTACGTTAGCCGTTTTATTTTTCATCAACTCATTGGCGTTAAGATCTTGAACGGCATATCCTAGGGCTTTTTTCTCCTTTTTGATACCCATCGCCGTCACGACCACTTCCTCCAACAGCTCATCAGAAGACTCCAGTACCACATTATACACTGTACCGTCGCCCACCACCTTTAGCACCTCCTTACTACCGATAGATCTAAAGATAAGTTTTTCACCTGGCGCCGCCTGGATGGAGAACGTTCCGTCAGGATTGGTTTTAACTGCACGATTAGTTCCTTGAACTATTACCGTAACGTTACTCAGCGCCTCCCCGTCGGCAGAGGTTACTCTACCTGAAATGGATTTTTGCTGAGCCATCAAACAGGACGCATAGGCAGCTATCCCGAGAAATGTTAGAAGAAATCTTCTTTTCATGTGTTTGATAGTTTTACAAATAATTAGATTTAGTTATAAGTTATAGTTTGCTATGCAATAATGTGTAAAAAAGCACATCTAATCATACGCGCAAACCCCTGATACACAAAGAAGAACCCAATAGATTATTATCAAAATTTAGGTATTGGTTCTTAAAATTGCATGGACAAGTTTATATAAAAAAATGCACATTTAATAATGTTTTTGTAAAAATCAGCAAAAAGACGCATCAGTATTGCCTTTTTTTTGATAACAAATTTCAAATCTTACATAACAGACTACGTTTTTTTACTATTTTTCTAATATGTCACCCGAAAAGGCTAAAATTTTATACAGGCACAAGCTTCTGAAACATTTTTTTTACGAATACAATAAAAAAGCCTCCATTTAGGAGGCTTTTTAAGTAAATTCTCTTATTAAAAAGACTTATTGTACACCAAACTGCTTAACAGAAACAGTAGGCGTTGAAAATCTATATCCCGCAAAGCAGTGGTGATATATACGGCCTATCTGTGCATTCCACCAATCTGAATATTCTACAACACTTCCTGCAGTAGAACCCGCTAAAGTCAGATTTCCTTGATCTGATCCGTCCGGTCCTATTAATCGAATACGATAATCTATACGTGCCGTACCTGCTGAATTTTCAACAGTTTTGTTCACCACAACAGGTTCCCAACCTGTGGACTCGCCAAACGAAACCGGTTTACCTAAGTTAAGCCATTCACTTTTCTGCCCGGTAGCATTGTCCACCGTGTATTGAAATTGATATTGCAGCTTCAAATTGGTTGGAATGCCTTCACTTTCATAAAGGAAATTGGAGAACTTAATCCACGCTGTAGTGCCCGTATTTTCGGTTACTGTAGTAGGGAAAGGTATTTCATAATTCACCAATACCGGTGGCTTATTGAAATCGTGCACTACCAGAATATAACGTCCGGCAGGCAAATCAATGTCCTGGTTGTATGCCAACGTCAAGCTGGTCACCGCTCCTCTGTATAATTTTAGATTTACTTTTCCCGGTTCCGCTGTGAAGAATTTACTTACAGCACCACTCGGAATAAAGTTAAATGTATTCAAAGGAGTCGTTTCATTGGCCAATAATTTACCGTTTAACTCCACTTTATTGATGTTGTTGGCAACTCCAGAGGACAAAGGCACCATATAATAAATCTGGAATAAAGCCAATTTTGTTTCATCAATAGGATCCGATTTATATTCTACCACATGTTTCTCACAGGAATTTAGGAGAAATATGCTTAGAAAGATTAATAAAAAGCTGTTTATTTTTTTCATTTTCTGATTCATTAAATTAACAGTTCACTTTCTACTTCCTCTATACTATCTT
>DATCKK010000295.1:0-13926 GCA_036562325.1 Cytophagaceae bacterium
GGGTAATACCTGTAGATGTCTATGTACCCGGATGTCCTCCAAGGCCGGAAGCATTAATTGGCGGGTTCTTAAAGCTGCAGGAAAAAATTAGAAAAGAAACATTGGCAGAGCCGACAGCTATTAATAAAGTATTGGCGAAACATAAAGAAAGTACAGGACAATAACTGAATATCGCAGTGTCATTTGAAGAGATCAGGGATTTATTAACCGATAAGTTGGGTGCAGCAGTAGTTGTAAGAGAAGACAACACCGCAGTTCAGCCACAACTGGTAGTTGCAAGGGAAAATCTTATAAAAGTATGTCAGGAGTTGTATAGCAATGAAAAGACTTATTTTGACTATCTCTCTTGCATAACCGGACTGGATAATGGCCCGGAGAAAGGCACAGTGGAAGTTATATACAACTTATATTCTATTCCCTATAATCATCATTTTGTGTTAAAAGTAGAGATTCAGCGAGGGGAGGTAAAGAATACTGAACCATTTGAATTGAAAATCCCTACCGTTACCGGAATATGGCGAACGGCTGACTGGCACGAGAGAGAGATTTATGATATGTTCGGAGTAGTGTTTGAAGGGCACAGGGACTTGAGAAGAATATTGCTTCCTGCGGATTGGGAAGGGTTCCCTTTGAGGAAAGATTATCAACAGCAGGAGTATTATCATGGAATAAAGGTTAAGTATTAGTATTGATGAAAAATCCCCTAATCTTTAATGGTTGAAGTTTGATCAAAAGAGTTTTTGGGATTTATTATTTTAATAAACAAATAAATTAATCGTGAATAATCACCAATACCATTTCGACAAAGAAAACCTGTTAAGATCAGAACCGAATGTGGCGGATATTAAGAATCTTAAGAGGGAAGAAATGATATTGAATATGGGGCCTCAACATCCCTCCATGCATGGTGTGTTAAGGTTGGAAGTTATTACCGATGGAGAGATTGTAAAAGAAGTCTATCCTCATCTGGGATATCTTCATAGATGTTTTGAAAAGCATGCAGAAAACCTTCCTTACAATCAAATCATACCTTTTGTAGACCGGCTTGATTATTTAGCTGCTATGAATTCCGAGCATATTTATGCGATGGGAGTAGAGAAGATGCTCGGCCTGGAAGATAAAATACCGGCAAGGATAGAATATATAAGAGTACTGGTAGCTGAACTTAACAGGTTGGCTTCTCACTTTGTGGCTATAGGAACTTATGGCCTGGATATTGGTGCTTTTACTCCTTTCCTTTGGTTAATGCGGGACAGAGAACACATTAATCGTTTGTTGGAATGGGTTTCTGGTGCGCGTATGCTTTATAACTATATCTGGGTAGGTGGCCTGTTCTATGATCTTCCTGTAGGTTTTGAGGAGCGTTGCCAGGATTTTATCCGTTATCTTAAACCTAAGTTATTAGAGCTTCAAAAGATTATTACTACCAATAAGATTTTTATTCAGCGTACTGCCAATGTAGGTGTTTTACCTTTGGACCTTGCTATAAATTATGGCGTGTCCGGCCCTATGCTACGGGCTTCCGGATTAAGGTACGATCTCCGAAGGGTAGATGCTTATTCTGTATATCCGGAACTTGAGTTTGAAGTTCCGATAGGAACAGGAGAGATGGGAACAGTGGGGGATTGCTGGGACAGAACACAAGTGAGGGTGTTGGAGTGCTATGAGTCTGTAAAGATTATTGAGCAATGCCTTGATAAGCTTTTAAAAGAACATAAAAGAACACGTGAGTTCGACCCTCAGGCGATAGTTCCCAAAAAGATCAGGCCTAAGGCCATGGATTTTTATGTAAGAGGAGAAAGCCCCAAAGGGGAACTTGGCTTTTATTTCCGCTCTACGGGTACGTATGATATTCCTGCCCGTGTAAAATGCCGTTCTTGTTGTTTTGTTAATTTATCTGTACTTCCTGCCATTTCCAGAGGTTCTATGATCTCTGACCTTATTGCTATTCTTGGTTCTATTGATATTGTTATGGGGGAGGTTGACAGGTAATTCAATACCTCTTAACTTGCCGGAAACAGAACCATTATGAAAATACTTTCTGCGTCTGCTATCCGTGCAGTTGATGCATTCACCATAGAAAATGAGCTCATTGCTTCTATTGATTTAATGGAGCGTGCATCTCTTGCTTTTACCAATTGGTTCATTCAGCGTTTTTCTTCTCATCAGGGAATAAGTGTGTTTTGTGGGCCGGGAAATAATGGAGGAGATGGACTGGCTGTCGCAAGAATGCTTATTCTCAAAGATTATTCTGTTAATGTATATGTGGTTGAGTCAGGTAAAAAGTCAGAGGATTTTTTAATTAACGAGAAACGGCTTTCTGAAATTACTAAAATTTATTATATCAATTCTGAAGCGTCTGTTCCATCCATACAAGAAAATAGTATAGTGATAGATGCCCTATTTGGTTCAGGATTGACAAGGCCGGTAACGGGAATATTTGCAGAAGTAATAGCTAAGATTAATTCATCAGGAGCAACGGTCGTTTCGATTGATATTGCTTCGGGGCTTTATTGTGATAGTTATAATGAATCTTCAGCTATTGTACAGCCTGATTTTACGGTTACCTTTCAGATACCTAAACTTTCTTTTTATCTGCCTTGCAACAACAAATATGTAGGTAAATTGGAAATAGTCCCTATTGGCCTGGATGAAAATTATCTTCGTTCGCTTCCCTTTGACTATTCTTTAATAACTATAGATCTTATAAAGGATTTTGTTAAGGTGAGGGAAAAATATTCTCATAAAGGAACTTATGGTAAAGCTTTAATTGTTGCCGGGAGTTATGGAATGATGGGGGCTGCAATATTAAGCACGCGCGCATGTTGTCGTTCAGGTGCAGGCCTTGTTACGGCTTATGTTCCGAAGTGTGGTTATAGTGTCATGCAATCTTCTATTCCGGAAGCTATGGTGTTAACGGATCCTTCTGATAATATAATTACCAAAACTCCCGATATGGAAAAGTTTGAGGTGGCAGGAGTTGGCCCCGGATTTTATGAAGGAGAAGAAACTGTAAAAGCTTTAGAACTCTTGCTTGAAAAGGCTGGCTATCCATTAGTGCTTGATGCAGGTGCATTGAATATTATTAGCAGAAATAAACATTTGTTCCCAAAAATTCCTAAAGGTTCCATATTAACACCTCACCCTAAAGAGTTTGACAGGCTTTTTGGTGTCAGCAACAATGATTATGAAAAAATAGAGTTATTAAGAAGTAAAAGCAAAGAACTGAATCTGGTTATTGTGCTAAAAGGTGCTCATACTGCGATAGCCACCAGAGAGGGTAAAGTATATTTTAATTCTACGGGTAATCCTGGCATGGCTACAGGCGGAAGCGGAGATGTGCTGACGGGGATATTAACCGGATTATTAGCTCAAAAATATACATCGGAAGAGGCAGCGATACTTGGCGTCTTTATGCATGGTTATGCCGGCGATAAAGCTGTGCTTCATAAAGGTATTCCTTCATTGATAGCTTCTGATATTATTGAAGAAATATGCGGCTTCTATAATGACTTTTATCCAACTAATGGAGATGATTAGAAATGTTGTAATTGCTTGCACCATAATTCTTTTGGGATGTACAATTAATACTCTTGATCAATGTCCGGACTTTGATAAAAATAAAAAGCAAATAAGAAAGAAAAAGACTCAGGTTATTATTGACATGGAGAGCGAAGAAACAAGGCCCAAATATTAAAACTTTAATGAGCGTCTAAAGAGAAAATACTTTTTTAGAGTTTTAGAAATTAATAATTGTTGTTCATCGATTTCAGATATACCTTAAATGTTGTTCCTGTTCCTAACTTACTTTCTACATCAATCCACCCTTCGTTGTTTTCAACAATCTTCTTGATTATATATAACCCGATTCCTGATCCTTCTACATGGTCGTGAAAGCGTTTGAATAAGCCAAAGAGCTTGTCGCCATTGCGTTCCAGATCAATGCCTAACCCGTTGTCCCGAATGGTTAATAATATAAAATTGTCTTTTTGTTCGGTTTGAATAAATATTTCAGGAGTTCTCTCCATAGAGCGGTACTTAATGGCATTAGTAATGAAGTTGTATAAAATGCTTTTTAAATTTAATCTTGAGTAATTTATGGTCGGGCATTGGGAGAAGTCAAAATAAATTTGAGCATTATTCATTCTAATCATTTCCTCTATACTTGCTTTTATTTGCTCTACTTCATCTTCGAAAGTTATTTGCTCTATATTTTCCTTGAAATTTTTTTGAGCTTTGGCTACTTCAGTAATGTCTATAAGGGTTTGCTTCATCCGTTTTATAGATTGCTCCACTTTATATAGTATAATGTTAAACTCTTCCTTGTCGGGTTTGTATTCGTTCTTTAACAGATTAAATAAAACCTCCATGTTGATAAGAGGAACTTTTAAGTCATGCGAAGCAATATAGACAAAGTTGTCAAGGTCGTTGTTTGTTTTGATAAGCTCTTCGTTGTTAATACGAAGAGATTCTTCAATGTCGTTTCTTATCTTGATTTCTTCTTGTAATATCTGGTTAGTGCGGGTAAGTTCAGCAGTGCGCTCTTCTACTTTTTTGGCTAATTTTTCTTTTGCCAGCAGCAGGTTTTTTTCTGCCTTTTTTCGGAGTAGAACTTCTCCTAGTTGTTTGGCTATGGAAGAAACCAGTTTAATGATTTTTTCATCTGAAGCCATGCTCTCCTGTTTGAATAAAAGGATAACAGCAATTACTTTGTTTTTACCATAGACCGGAATACCAAGGCATGCCTTTAAACCTGCCCGCGAGATTAGCTCCTTCCTTACTATGTTGTCATCGTGATATGTGCTAATGTCATCTATCCATATTATGTTGTTTTGATACACATATCCCGGTATTCCTTCATTAGAGTTAAATGTTAATTCGGCACATTGAGCAGCGAACTCTTTTAAAAGTTCCGTTTGGTAATATGTTACCGGAGCCAATAGTAATTTCTTTTTATCCTTTCTTGGTATCCAGGCTTCACCATAATTCCATTTTATGGTTTTACAAACTTTTTCGATAGTTGTTTTTAGTGCATCGTTAAAGTCATTGGCTGCATTGATCGATTCAGTGATGCTTTGAAGTAGCTCAAGTGCTTCATAGATTCTTTTTCTTTCTGTTATATCCCGAATGATGACAGAGAAATAGGTTCTTTGTTCCTCCTTCCAAAAAGACAATGAAAGTTCAATAGGGAAGATAGTGCCGTTTTTTCTGCAGCCCTGGATTTCCAATAGGCTGCCTTTAGAGTCAGTAATTTCTGAGGATAAATAAAATTGTATTCTTTCGCGGTATTTTTCCTTTAACTTTTCCGGAATTAAAATGTCCAGATTATGTCCGATTAGTTCCTGCTCATCATATCCAAAGACTTCCAATGCTTTTTTATTGCAAAAAATAATGTCACATTCTTCATCTGCGATAATTATTGGGTCTATAGCGGTTTGGATAACAGTTCGGTAGCGATTATCATTGATGGCAAGTTTTCTTCTTGCCCTGTTTATATCAACAAACTTCCTGAAAGAGTTTTCCATTTATTCTGATTCTGAATAACTGTCGTAAACAGAACTAGAATAACCAGAGGGGAATTGGAATGTTTGGTTTGTAAAAATTTAAATTAAAAAATCCATAAAATCTGGTAGAGATAAGTTGGAAGGCCAGCTATATCTCTACCAGTAGGAAAAATTAAAATTCTGCGTTCTTCGGTGTTCTTGGGAAAGGAATCACATCGCGAATGTTTGTCATACCTGTAACGAATAATAGCATACGCTCGAATCCCAAACCAAAGCCACTATGTGGAGCCGTACCGAACTTCCTTGTTTCAAGGTACCACCACACATCTTTTTCATGAATACCAACTTCTTTTACCCGGTTCAGTAGCTTGTCATAATTTTCTTCTCTTTGAGAACCTCCGATTATTTCACCGATTCCGGGGAATAATATATCCATTGCCCTAACTGTTTTGCCATCATCATTTTGTTTCATGTAGAACGCTTTGATATGGGTCGGATAGTCAATAAGGATAACCGGTTTTTTGAAATGCTTCTCTACCAGGTATCGTTCATGTTCTGATTGAAGGTCAACACCCCATTCTACATTGAACTTGAATTTTTTCTTCTTATAGTGGTTAGAGTTTCTTAATATGTCAATCGCTTCTGTATAAGTAAGCCTTTCAAACTGATTGTCTACTACAAATTTTAGCCTTTCAATCAGTTGCATCTCATCCCTTTCTTCTGCCTTTTTCTTTTCATTTTCCCTGGCAGCCCGATTATTCAGGAATTCAAGATCATCGCTGCAGTTTTGTAATGCATAGTTGATGAGATATTTCAGGAAGTCTTCAGCAAGATCCATGTTGTCTTCAAGTTCATTGAAGGCAACCTCCGGTTCTACCATCCAGAATTCAGCCAGGTGACGTGCCGTATTGGAGTTTTCAGCACGGAATGTAGGTCCGAAGGTATATATTTCGGACAAAGCCATCGCCCCTAATTCTCCTTCTAACTGTCCCGAAACAGTAAGGTTTGTTTCTTTTCCGAAAAAGTCTTCCGAATAATCTATTTTACCGTCTTCTGTTCTGGGAATGTTGTCAAAGTCAAAGGTGGTTACTTTGAACATAGCCCCTGCTCCTTCGGCATCAGAACCAGTGATGATTGGAGTGTGCAGATAGACAAATCCTTTGTCGTTAAAGTATTTATGTATGGCAAAAGCCATAGCATGGCGCAGCCTCATTATTGCTCCAAAAGTATCCGTTCTCATTCTTAAGTGAGCAATATCGCGAAGGAACTCCATACTGTGTGCTTTAGGTTGTAATGGATATTCCTCCGGATTAGCGGCTCCCAGTAAAGTTATTTCTTTCGCCTGAACTTCAATGCTTTGCTTAGAACCTTGAGAAGCTACCACGTTACCTCTTACAGAGATACACGCACCTGTATTTATATTTTTAGTAGAATCAACTCCCAGTTTATCCACATCTACCACTATCTGGATGCTTTTTACTGATGAACCATCATTTAAAGCAATAAATGCTACATTTTTACTTTCCCGAATGGTTCTCACCCAGCCTTTAATAACTACCTCATTCCCTGTAGCTTCAGATTTTAGTAAATCTTTTACTTTCGTCCTTTTCAAATCTGTCGGAGTTTTGTATGATGTTTGCATGATAAAATAAAATTGTCGCAAAAAAAGGATATTTTAACTTTTTAATCAAAGATTTATTAAAATATAATATTTTTGTCGTTTTTGGAGTATGAAAGGTTTGTTAACTTGTGAAATATGCAGAAGCTAGGTTTAAATCAGACACTTACACAGAAATTATCTCCTCAGCAGATACAGTTTATCAAGCTGCTGCAAATACCTGTGGCCGAACTGGACTCCAGAATTGAGGAAGAGCTGGAAATAAACCCGGCTCTGGAAGAGGGGAAAGAGGAGGGGCCTGAAGAGTCTTCCCATACAGAGGATTCCTACGACGATGGCGGGGAAGACGATTACAATAATGATGATGATATTAATGTCGAAGATTACATCCGCGATGACGATATAAGCGGCTATAAAATGCAGGGAGATGGAGCTAACCCTGATGATGAGGACAGGGAAATCCCCATTGCCACTTCCAGCACTCTTCATGATTCCCTAATGTCTCAATTAGGGTTTCTTCGCCTGGATGAAAGACAAACCATTATTGGTAATCAACTGATCGGAAGTATTGACAGTGATGGATATATCCGCAGAGAGCTGGATTTAATAGTGAATGACCTGGCATTTTCTCAGAATATAGAAACAAGTGTAGAAGAGGTAGAAGAGATTCTGTTTAAAATTCAGCAATTTGACCCTGCGGGAATTGGCGCCAGAAACCTTCAGGAATGCCTTTCTTTACAATTGGAGAGAAAGGACGATGAGAATGAGGCCGTGATTATTGCAAGGAAAATTATAGACCAATTTTTTGAGGAGTTTACCAAAAAGCACTATGACAAGATTCAGAAGAAACTGGATATATCTGATGAACAAATAAAGAAAGCCATTAACATCATAACCAAACTTAATCCTAAACCGGGAGGCGTTTCCGGTGGCGATGCGAAGGCGCAGTATATAATACCTGACTTTATACTCGTTAATAACAATGGCAAGCTGGAGTTAAGTTTGAATGCTAAAAATGCCCCGGAATTAAGAGTAAGCCGATCTTATCAGGAGATGTTTGAGTCTTATGATAAAGCAGCGAAGAAAGATAAGAAGATGAAAGAGGCGGTCACTTTCGTTAAGCAAAAACTGGATGCGGCTAAATGGTTTATTGATGCCATAAAGCAAAGACAACAAACTTTGCTTAAAACAATGGATGCCATTGTTAAATACCAATATGAGTTTTTCCTGGAAGGGGATGAAAGTAAGTTAAGGCCGATGATACTTAAAGATATAGCCAATGAAATAGAAATGGATATATCCACTGTATCAAGGGTGGCTAATAGTAAGGCGGTTCAGACTGAGTTTGGTATTTATCCATTAAAGTATTTCTTCTCCGAAGGTATCAGTACAGAATCAGGAGAAGATGTAAGCAGCAGGGAAGTAAAACATATATTGAAAGAGATTATAGAGGGTGAGGATAAGAAGAAGCCTTATTCGGATGAGAAGCTGGAAAAACTGCTCAATGAGCGTGGATATACCATTGCAAGAAGAACAGTAGCTAAATACAGAGAGCAACTGAATATACCTGTTGCCAGATTGAGAAAAGAGTTATAGTGATAAATAAGATTTCATTTAAATATACCAGGAGATATTATAGAATAATGGAGAAGATAGCCCATATCTTCTCTTTTATTTTACATCCTGCATTGATTCCTACCATAGTATTTTCTTTAATAGTGGTATATGCTCCATCGGCAGTTACTTATCTTTCGTTAGAAGGAAAGAAAACATTTATCTGGCTTATATTCATATCCACTTATTTGTTTCCTTTGTTTATGGTATTGCTAAACAGTTTTTTGCGCCATAACAAGTTGTCTGTGGAAGGATTGTATATGCGAAAAGCGAAGGATCGTGTATTGCCATTTTTATTTACCGGAATAATATATACAGGAATTACTTACCTGCTTTATGATACTCAACATTTGAATACAGTTATATATGCAATAATGGCTTGTATTTCTATTACTGTACTATGTCTTGCGTTAATAAATATATTTTGGAAAATCAGTGCGCATGCGGCCGGTATTATCGGAGCCATTGTTTACCTTATAGATATACAAATAGTGTTTCCGGATAACCTGTTGTTCATTCCTACGATTATCCTTATATTCTTGGCAGGTATTGTAATCAGTTCCCGAATGTTTCTTCAGGAACATACACCTATGCAAATTGTGGGAGGAGTAGTATTGGGAATTGCTTCCGGATTAGGAGCATTCATGCTATTGAATTAATAAACTATGGATAATTTCGAATATTTAATATATAAAAAACATCAAGGAACGGCGTATGTTCAAATGAACAGGCCTGAAGTATTTAATGCTTTAAACAAGGAACTTTTAACCGAGCTGTCATTGGCTTTTGATATAGCTCAAAAAGATGAGGAGATAAAGAGTATAGTGCTGTCAGGCGAAGGGAAGGCTTTCTGCTCAGGGCAAGATCTTAAAGCTGTCGTAAATACCAGCGGCACTCCTTCGGAAATTTTGGGTGCTTTTTATAATCCCTTGATTAAAAAGATTCGATCCGTTGCTAAGCCTGTTATTGCCAGAGTACATGGTGTTGCTGCAGGTGCCGGGCTTTCGCTTGCTATTGCCTGTGATATGGTTATTGCTTCAGAAAAAGCCTCTTTCTCTGCCGCATTTGTAAGAGTAGGATTAGTGCCGGATTCAGGGGCTTCGTGGTTTCTGACTCAGTTAACAGGACGATATAAAGCATTTGAGTTATGTGCTACGGGTAGACAGATTAATGCCCGTGAAGCCTTGCAGCTGGGATTAGTTAATCAGGTAGTTGCAGAAGGGGAACTTGATTCGGTGATAAAGTCCGTAACAGATTATTTTAATGCAGCACCTTCCAAAGCAGTAGCTCTGATCAAAGAAATGATTAATAAATCGGAGACAGCTAACTTAGATGAAATGCTGGATCTTGAAGCAAGGTATCAGGATATTGCTGCTGCAACTTCTGATTTTCAGGAAGGCCTTAAGGCGTTTGCTGAAAAAAGAAATCCTTTGTTTTCTGGGAAATAGTGTGTCAGGATTTGAAAGAGAGTCTTGATGGTGGTTGAATTTTAGAGTTAGGAGCAGCTGACAGATTTTAGAAAATTTAATTTATAGATTCGCTCTTTTGAAAGATGAGAATTTGCTAAAACCTGTTCAGCTGTTGATTAGTAGAGTGTTGTTAAAATGTAGTTAATGCTATTCCTATTATAAAGGGCGTAACATCTCCATATCCCTGAGGCCATTTATCCTTTTCGAATAATTCTGATAATGAATAGTAGGCAAATGCCTGAATGTGTCCATATCCAATCCTTCCGGTAAGTCCGTAACGGAAATTATTAAGAAAAAAAGAATGGGCCACTTTTTCTTTAAAGTCTATGCCGTCTTGCTCATATTTTACTTTACCCGATGCTTTAACCAATAGGCCGGCTTTGGCTCCAACGGCTATTTTAAATGCTTTTGAATCTTTATCGCTTGTTTGAAACCGTAATTCTAACGGTATATCAAGGTAGGTTAAAGCTATTTTGCTTTTCTCATAGTTTCTATTGCTAAAGGTGTCAACTACCGGAACCATACTTTTGTTATTCACCTGAAACAATAGGTCTTTTTCGAAATTATAATTTTCTAATCCTACCCCAAAACCCGGACTAAGTGTGAGTTTTTTACCTACTAACTTTATGTTGTATAAGTAGTAAAAGTTTACTGCCTTTGATCGAAGTGTTTTGATTTCCAGGTCTTCAGGAGCATTATTTAATCTGTTTAACCCTATTTCAAACGCGAATCCTCTGCCTATTTTATTTACTGCTTCAGGAACATCCGAAGATGCATCCAGCATTTGTTCCTGGGCAGAAGATAAATTCAAAATGGTAAGAATAGCCAGGGTTGTAAAAAGTAATTTTTTCATATAATCATTGTTAAATATTTTAACTTAATCACAATATAAATGTTTTTTATAATATTTGCTCAATAGTTTAATCCCGGAAACCTTTTCATCATTTGGTGAATAATTGGCTCCAGCTTTAATCTGAAGTCAACTGGCCCGTTAATTGTTTCCTTGCTCCAGCCTGCCCATACTATAAAATTGTTTTTCCTGTCAATTACTTCCAGTACCAGTGTACCTTCACTCAGCAAGGTTTCAAAAGAGTAACCGAGTAGAGGAGGCGCATAATGTGGATAGCTGTTAAAGTCAGGTTCCGGATGAAAAATATTTCCACCGGGTTCATAAATATAGTTGTCAGGTTGAATGGTGTAGTGGCCGGTAATTTTATTGTAACTGGAATAATTATTAAAATTTCCCGGAGGGTAAAGCCGGAAGTTTTCCGCTTCATTATTATAGGCAATTAACTCATCCAGTGTGATGTCTTTGAAGACTATTTTATAGGTGATTAGCAGGTCAGGGTTGGTCGGTGAAACCCGCAGGCCTGCTATATACAAATATTCATTTACCTCATCTCTAAGCAGTCGTTCATACCACGGATTATTACATATCCCCTGATATATGGCTGCTCCGGTTTTTTGACAGAAGGTATAGTCGTATGGAATCCATGCATAGGTTTGATATTTGCTAAAGTTATGATGAAAGTCTTCTGAAGAGATATTGTAAGTTTTGGTATTGGTGGTACAACTGTTTGCAATAATTATTAAAGCTATCAATTGTAGACAGGTAAACCAATTCAACTTCATATTCAGCATCTCCCCTTCATACATAATTCATTTAATTCACTAATTGTTTAGGATGAAGATGTTGACTTTAAATTATGAAGATATTGGGTGGTAATCTTCGAGTTTATTTCCGATATCACACTTAACCATTTTCTTATTTGAGTAAATATTAAAAACTGTTCGATAACTCTTTTTTGTGCATTGTACTGCCATACATCACGTTCTTTAGGGTAAGCCAAAGCATAATGCAGTTTTACAGCTACTTCTTCAATGTTCTTTGGATCTTTTATTAATAAACCATCAATACCATCTCTGAGTTGTTCATGGATTCCGCAGGTAGCGGTTCCTATTACCGCTTTTATTTTCCACATGGCTTCAGTAACAGTGAGCCCAAACCCTTCTCTTATTGAGTTTTGTACAATCAGTGTGGCGACTCTTTGAAGGACATTTACGATCAGTTCATTATGTTTTCTTGATTTCATAGGTAATTTAAGAATGGCTATGGAAGCCTGGAGTTCACGAGGTAAGGCCAAAAACTCATTTTTAAGTTCATTAATTACTTCCATTCCTTCAGGGTCGTCTTCTACATATTCCGGGTCGGGCCCGGCAAGCACAAGCTGACACAGCTCAGTTTGTCGTAAATCTCTTTCCGAAATTTTAAGCCGGTTTTTATTTTGCTTCATATATACAAACCCTTTCATTAGTTCCAAAAACCCTTTAAGCCGGTCCCATCGAGATATTTGAATTATAGCAGGTTTAAATAACAATCCCATATCACTGGGTAATAGGGCCGATTGGAATGTGCCATCGGATTGAAGCCGTTTTACTGTGTCGGGAAATGTAGGGGTTAATACCGGTTGATATTCGGTTAATAACTTGGAATTACATAAAATGCCTACAGTTTTGTAAATGGGCAGATCTCTGTTTTTATGATCCAGAGGGTCGATACTTGGGTGAATAATTCGGGCTTTCCCGGTTAAAAAGCCGGGAATATATTCTGTTGCTGAAAAAACAGAATATGAGTAAACCTGAGCATAGGGTTTTAAAAAATTCCAGGCGGCTCTGGTTTGGTCTGTATGTTTGTCATGTCCAATGTGGCACCTCCATATAAGATGAACGGGGATATTGTCTTCTTTAAGGAAGTACCCGATTGCCAAAGGTTGTGGATCATGGATGATTACTACATCCCCAGGTTTTACAAAGCTTTTCAGCACTTCTGCATTTTCTTTATTTACAATTTCGTAAAGTTCTTTTTCTTCTTTGGCAATTTCAGGTATGCCTTCACTATGGATCAGATTATGGATCTTTTTGGTGAAACTGAAAAACCCTTTTCTTTCAGTGGTTGCTACCAGCCAATCGCAATCAACCCCAAGCTGTCTGAACAGACTTATCATCCTTGGCATCATCTCAGCTACTCCTCCGCCATGTTGAGTAGAATTGATCATCCATATTTTTTTTCCTTTAATTTTGGGAATAAGTGTTGTGCTCTCTGTGTATAGCTCTCTCAATGGAGATGCCAACGGGGCATATAAGTCATAGTCAGCGAGTTTTACCCCCTCCTTTACTTGCACTAATTTCAACATAAAACTACTTTATTAAAGAACCGATTGGGAGGGCATTGGTTTAGTCGTCCATATAATTGTTAATTTGTTCGAAAAGCATTTTCTTTATTAAAACTTAGAAGAGGTTGAAATGAAAGTATACTTAGCAAATCCTTATGGGTTTTCGAAGCACCAAAGAGAAAAGCTTTTGCCTGATTTAATTCGTAAGATTGAATCGTTTGGCCATGAGGTATGGGAGCCCTTTGAAAGAAATAGTCAGATTGATTTTAGCAGTCCGGATTGGGCGTATGAGATAGCCATGGCAGATAAGAGAGATGTCGAGGAGTGCGATGCGATATTTGCTGTTGTAAACGGTACTCCTCCCGATGAAGGGGTAATGATTGAGCTTGGTATGGCTATAGCATTAAAGAAGAAAATTTATTTATTCAGAGATGATTTTAGAAAGTGTAGCGACTCCGAACACTATCCTTTGAACCTAATGTTGTTTTCAGGTTTGCCTAAGCATGGCTGGGAAAAGTATTATTTTACCAGTCTGGATGAAATTGATC
>DATCKK010000298.1:0-5703 GCA_036562325.1 Cytophagaceae bacterium
ATATCAGGGACTGTAAGGCAGATAAGCAGATCAGCCTTAAAACTATTCCTATTGTATTGGGTGTAAAGGCTACACGGTGGTTGATCATTGGATTATTAGCACTATACTTTATTATTTCTGCTTTTATAGACAGAGACCTTACGGTAATAATTTCGAAAGGAGTAGTTGTAGCACTGGCGGCTTTATGTACTATTTTAATTAACGAGAAAAAGAACGATTTTTTTTATACCATAGCCATAGATGGTATTATGTTGTTACAATTTCTTGTGATGTATTTGTTCTGGATAATAAAGTAGGCAGGGGATAAAAAGAAAAGCCGGTATACTTGTACCGGCTTAGATCAGATATTCTTTCGGATAATATTATTCGTAGACAAATTCTTTTTCTCCTGATTTTATGGTCAGTTTTTTGGATGTTGAAGCTTCAACTCTTCCCACCACCTGAGCGTCAATGTTGAAAGATTTCGAAATGGATATTATCTCTTTAGCTGATTCAGTATCAGTATATATCTCCATCCTATGCCCCATGTTGAATACTTTATACATTTCTTTCCATTCCGTACCACTTTCTTCCTGAATAAGCTTAAACAGCGGAGGTGTTGGGAACAGGTTATCTTTAATTATGTGGAGGTTATTGACAAAGTGTAAAACTTTGGTTTGTCCTCCTCCACTACAGTGAACCATGCCATCAATTTTATTTCTTAATTCATTAAGGATGGCCTTAACAACAGGAGCGTAGGTTCTTGTTGGCGATAGTACCAATTTTCCGATATTAACGGGAAGGTTTTCATAGTGGTCAGTCAGGCTACGAGTTCCTGAATACACTAAATCTTTGCTAACCTGTGGATCATAGCTTTCCGGATATTTGCTTATATATTGAGCTCCGAAAACATCATGTCTGGCGGAGGTTAATCCGTTGCTACCCATTCCCCCGTTATACTCTGTTTCGTAACTTGCCTGGCCAAATGATGCCAGGCCGACAATAACGTTGCCTGCTTTAATATTAGCATTATCAATTACCTCTGATCTTTTCATACGGCAGGTAACGGTGCTGTCTACAATCACTGTTCTTACCAGGTCTCCTACATCTGCTGTTTCTCCACCGGTGCTATATATTGATACTCCATGAGTTCTTAGCATTTCAAGCACTTCTTCCGTGCCATTGATAATTGCAGATAAAACTTCGGCAGGAATTAAATTTTTATTTCTTCCGATGGTAGAAGACAAAAGAATATTGTCCGTAGCACCCACGCATAGGAGATCGTCAGTATTCATTATTACTGCATCTTGGGCAATCCCTTTCCAGACCGAAAGATCTCCTGTTTCTTTCCAATAAATGTAAGCTAATGAGGATTTTGTCCCGGCTCCATCAGCGTGCATTATGTTACAGTAGCCAGGATCTCCACCTATAATATCGGGAATGATTTTGCAGAATGCATTAGGGAAAATCCCTTTATCAATTTTTTTGATTGCATTGTGTACGTCTTCTTTTGAAGAAGAAACTCCTCTTTTTAAATATCTGTCTTCCATTACAAAATTATCTCACTGTAAAAATAAAAAAAGTCTCCCTAATGGGGAGACTTTTTTTATTTTGGTTTTATTTACCGATTATCCTCTTTTTTAATAATCTTAATATTCGGATTAGTAATATTAGTTATTGTAAACTCTGTTCTTCGGTTTCTTGCGTGATCCTCTTCGGTCTGCGCATTCTTCACAATTGGTTTGTCCTCACCATAACCTTTAGCAGTCAGTCTGTCTTTGTCTATACCTTTTGAAATGATATAGTTAACAGCAGATTGCGCCCTTTTTTGTGATAAGTTTCTGTTATAGTTAGCAGATCCTCTTTCGTCGGTATGTGAACTTAGCTCGATTTTTATATCCGGGTTGTTGTTCAACAGTTCCACAATTTTGTATAGCTCAATGGCTGCATCAGGACGGATATCCCATTTGTCGAAGTCGTAATAGATATTGTCGATTACGATGGTTACACCAACTTCTTTGATAGGTAGAATAATTCCTTTGAACGGAATATCAAATAAATTTTCACCAGGCTGAAGTTCAGAATAGGGCACTTTTTTACCTATGGTGTTAAACTCGTATTGTTGTGTCAGGTAACCATCTTTGGAAGCAATGATAGTATAGCGTGTTTCAGGGTCAACTTCGTATTTGAATTTTCCTTCTTCGCCTGAGTTTATCGCTGTAAGGGTATCTCCTTTTTCATTTATAAGTTTAACAAGTACACCTTCAAGCACATACTCATGATCTTTGTCTTTTCCGAAAGTAGTACCATCTATGAAGTAACGAGCCATTCTGATTTTAGACTCATCGATGAATTCATAGATATCATCGTCTCCTTTGCCATCTGGCCTGTTAGAAGAGAAATATCCGGTAATGGAGTCTTTGTAGAAAATAGCGAAATCGTCGTAGCTGGTATTTATTGGCTTACCAAGGTTTTCAACAGTGATTTTGCCATTTTCTTTTTTAACTACGAAAAGGTCCAGTGCGCCAAGAGATGGGTGCCCATCGGAAGAAAAGAAGAAGGTTCCTTCTGCATTTTCATATGGGAACATGTCATTACCTCTTGTGTTAATAGGCGTTCCCAGGTTTACAACATTACCCCATTCACCATCTGGGCCTTTGGTTGCTTTATAAATATCTACTCCACCAAGTCCGCTTTCACGGTTAGAGGCAAAATAGAGTGTTTTTTCATCTGCAGACAATGCCGGACAAGAATCCCATGAGTTTGGGTCGTTGATAGCTAAAAGCTTAGGCTCACTCCAGGTACCATCGGGCAAAAGGGTAGAAGAAAAAATATCTACATCTTTAGCTCCTTTTTTTGTACCGTTATTACCTCTTGAGAAAATCATGGTTTTACCATCTTTGGTAAAGATAGGAGAGGCTTCGTGTGCATCTTCCGTATTAATGATGTCCGGAAGTCTCTTGGCCTGTCCGGAAAAGTGTTCTATTCCATCAAAAATAAATTCATAAATATCAGTGAATCCGGTACCATTGGCCGCATGTATTTTCTCTGCACCTCTTGATGTCGTAAAGTACAGCTTATTACCATATAAAAATGGAGCGTATTCTGCTTCTCCGGTATTTAATTTGTCAATATTCGAGATTTTATAATAAGCTTTCTTTTCAACAATTGAGTTAAGGATCTTCAGGTTTTCCAACTCATTTTTAGCCCTGTTGATCATGTCGAAGTTGGTACCAATTTTTATGTAATTGTTGAATTGCTCGGAAGCACCTTCATAATTGCCATTGGCTTTCAACGCATAAGCATAATAAAAATAGGCATCCTCTTCGTTGGTTTTAGCATCTATTGCCCCCTTATAATATGGTTCTGATTCATGAATTCGGTTAGACCTCCTGTAAGACTCAGCTATATAATAATTGGTTTCTGCTTGATTAGCCCCAAGGCTTTTGGCCTGTTGAAAGTGCTCTATAGCAAACTGATACTCTGCTTGCTGAAAACTGTACATTCCTTTTTTATAATATTTAGAAAACTTTGGGGAACAGGCGGCTACAAAAATCAGAGCCAGGAAGAGGCCACAAGTATATTTTTTATTCATTGGTATTTATATATTATTGAATATATATTTTGCCTATTTTATCACCTGCAATATAATTAAAATTATAATACTTATAGAAGTTTTTATTTTAATTATTTAATATACGAAGTGAAATCTTGTCTGGTAATAACCCATTTTTCGGGGAGTTGTTTGCAGTTATTGGAAGAACTTCCCGATCCAGGTTTCTTCTGCCGGTAATTTCCAATTTCTTTCTAAGGTTTTTTTGGTATCAACCAGGTTGTTGAAAATGTGGGTAGATTTGGTTAGTTGGCCTTCTTTGATCATTTTTTTCAGATCCAGAAGACTAACGAGTTGAATACTTTGATTATTGCAGTAGGCAACTTTCGTTCTGTCGAAAAAATTTACGTCTAAAAATTTTTCAATTTCTTTTATTGCCTGAACGCTTTTGTCTATAGAGCAGCCACTTGCCTGATAATGTGATTCATTTACGGCTATTATTATAAACAGCTTTTCACGGATGTCATAAGAGGCTTGTAATTGATTTCCATGGCTTTCCCAATGTTGGACGAATTGAGAAAGAAAGTCTGAAGCTTTAGTAACTTCTTCCTCTGTTAAAAAGCGGTCTGCCTGATAAATCCAAATCCTGGATGTTTCGGGCATTTGGTTGAATGGCACAAACATAGTTCTTATAAACCCTTTGATTTCGCAATTAGTTCAGCAATATCAAGGACTTTAACTTCTCCTTCTTTTTCTTTATTTTTTACGCCGTCAGAAAGCATGGTCATGCAGAATGGGCAGGATGATGCTATTACCTTGGCATTGGTTTCTAATGCTTCTTCTGTTCTTTCAATATTAATATCTTTAAACCCTGGCTCTGGTTCTTTAAACATTTGAGCACCGCCAGCCCCACAACATAAGCCTTTGGTTCTGCATCGTTTCATTTCAACCAGTTCGGCATCCAGAGCTTCTATCACTTTTCTGGGAGCTTCATATATATTATTGGCTCTTCCTAAATAACAGGAATCATGAAAGGTGATTTTGCGGCCCTTGAATTCCCCTCCTCCCTCTAACCTGATTTTGTCAGAATCAATTAATTGCTGGAGAAAGGTAGAGTGGTGAATTACTTCATAATTTCCGCCTAGTTCAGGATACTCGTTTTTAATTGTATTAAAACAATGAGGGCAGGCTGTAACTATTTTTTTGATATTATATCCGTTGAGTACCTGGATGTTACTCATGGCTTGCATTTGGAACAAAAACTCATTACCGGCTCTTTTAGCAGGTTCGCCGGTACATGACTCTTCCGTTCCTAAAACGGCAAACTTTATTCCTACATGGTTAAGGATTTTTACAAAAGCAACAGTTATTGCCTTGGCTCTTTCATCAAACGAGCCGGCACATCCTACCCAAAACAAAACTTCCGGACTTTCTCCCTTAGCGGCCATTTCAGCCATTGTAGGTACTATATATTTATTTTCGCTCATAATACTATTTCAATTTTTCGGACCAGTTAAACCTATCTGATGGAGAGAATTTCCAAGGAGCAAAATTATTTTCAATATTGCTAAACATTCCGTTCCAGGAGGCCGGAGCCTGTGATTCTTCCATTATTTTATATCTTCTCAATTGCATAATTATACTTACTGGGTCTATAGATACAGGACAAGCTTCTACGCAAGCATTGCAGGTAGTACATGCCATTATCTCCTCAGTAGTGATATAGTCTCCAAGTAAGGCTTTATTGTCCTGATAATCTTTGCCATGTTTTTCAATGTTTATTCCCACCTCTTCCAATCTGTCTCTTGTGTCCATCATTATTTTCCTGGGTGACAATTTTTTACCTGTAAGATTGGCAGGGCACTGTGAGGTACATCTTCCACATTCGGTGCAACTGTAGGCATCCATTAGGTTTTTCCAGGTCAGATCCTGTACATCTTTGGCTCCAAACCGGCCTGGGGCTGTAGGTTCATCGGACGATGGTTCCACGGGAAGATTAAGCATTAGTTTTACTTCTTTAGTTACTTCAGGCATGTTGGTAAGTTTGCCTGTTGGTTCCAGTTTGCTGAAATAAGTGTTGGGAAACGAAATGAATATGTGCAAATGCTTTGAGTTCCAGAAAACATAATTAGCGAAAGCTAAGATACCAATAATATGGAACCACCAGGCAA
>DATCKK010000522.1:0-5312 GCA_036562325.1 Cytophagaceae bacterium
ATTCCAGAATTAGCCCAAGATCTTAAAGATTGTTTTCAAGAAGCATGCGCCTTGGCAATCAAATTAAAGGTTAAATATTTATTTATTGTCGGAGACCTATTTGACCATAATAGACCATCTCCTGATTTGATTGATTTTGTAGCCAAGCAGGTACGAGTATTAAACATGAATGGGATTATTGTGGCAGGTATTGCAGGAGATCACGATAAACCTGTCAATAATACCGCTTGGATACATTTAACAGGCGTTATACCGATTAATCACATCCAAGATTGTAGAAAGTTTGTAGGTTTTGATTACACGGATAATTCCCAAGAAAATGTAAATAAATTACAGACATTAGATTATGCTTCTGAGGTTGAATGGATTTTCCTACATGGGCAAACCCCAGAACTATTTACGTTCTGCGATGATAAGAAAAGATTAGATTTTAGACAGATAGATTTGCTTAACCTGTTTCCTCGTTTAAAGGGAATTATTCTCGGAGATATTCATAATCCGGTTGAAGGTACTATTACCGACCCCGCCATGAAACGTGAAGAACCGTATATTGGTTACTGCGGTAGTTTGGGGGTGGTTAAACTTCCGGAAATTAATAATAAAACAGGAGTACTTCACTACGACGGTAAAAAGCTACAAAGAGTACCATTTGAACTCCCTCGTCAGATCATAAAGGTGTATATTAATGACCTTTTAGGCCCAATTAATTTGGTTAATAAATACACCAATTTTTTCAAAGATAATAAAGGTAAAAAACCACTATTCGTTGTCGAGTATGATAAATCCTCCAAGGATAAGTTACCACAACTTGGTCCGCTTTACGACGTCGGAATCGTTAAGACCATCGTCGTGAACTCTAATTCCGAAGAGGAAGAAGAAGTTGTAAATATTCGTTCTGAATTAAAAACCAAAGACAGAATTGAAACTGCTTTGCGAGAGAGCACCGAAGATGAAGTGGTCATTAAACTCATCCAGCAATTAATCGATAATCCGGATGATTTCAAATCCGTATTGGACAACTACAAAAAAGAAAAACTGGGTTAGTTCTTAATGCTTCGCTTATCTAACGCCAAAGAAACAATCGAACTTTTAGAGAAAATTCAAGCCGCAGATATTGTCATTATTGACGACGATAAGTACCCAATTAGATCTAATTGGAAATATTTGAATCTTGATAAGGAATTGGCTGAAAAAGAAGACTTCGAAACGGTGTTTGAAACAGAGTTTCACACCTTTAATTGGTGGGAAATCAAAGAAGCAGTCAAAATAAACGAACACGAATGGAAAATAGGAGATAATGTTGTAAGTTTTTACATTCTATCACCACTTTAATTAACCGCAGTGTGTCAGTAACTAGTAATAGAAATATTTACGAAAAAACATGAAAGACTCTATCAATAATGATCCTAACATCATTACGACTAAATAATTTTCGTATACATAGAAGATTAGAGTTAAATTTACAACAAGGAGTCACAGGTATTATTGGGCATAATGGTAGTGGTAAATCCTCCATTATCGAAGCCATTAAGTTTTTACTGGATGGTTCTTTATTTTATGGAAAGAAGGAGGAGGCTATTACGCTCGGAGAGTCCACAGGTTATGTAAGCGGAGACTTTGTACTCAACGGTAAGACTGGGACAATCGAGCGACACTTAGATGTTGGTAAGGTGGTTTTGCAATACGACGGTAAAACGTATAAAAAGGCTACTGAAGTAAAAGAGCTTTGGGACCAGCTTCTACAATTAAATAGTGATATCATTGACAAAGTGGTTATCGCTAGACAGGGGCAAATCCCGTTACTCTTCTCGGGAGACCAATCGATAAGAGAAAAAGTATTTCAACGAATTTTTCTGGTTCCTCCGACGGAAAAATTCAGAAATACAATTTGGAAAGATTATATTAAACAAGCTCCTCCTCCTGTGCCTGAGGAAGATATAGAGCAATTAAAAGTTATTATAGATGGATTAAATAGCGAGATTGCGGACATTAAAACGGAGTTACAACAGTATGACCTATTGACCGATGAGCAAATATACCTTATCAGGAATAGAATAGGCTTTATTAAAAAATGTATTAATGATGTAGAAAGATCGGATACTCTACAAGCGGATATTCGTACCTTAAAGAAAACGCTTGAAGGTAAAGAAGCTACTTATAACGGCCATATAGCTAGACTGAGTAGTGTAGATATAAACCAAATTAGAAAATATCATGCTGTGTTGCTGCAGCAACAAGCCGCATTTAAGCAAAAAGCTTCGTTAGAAGCTAAACTTGAGCAAGTAAAACTTCCTTATTCAAAGGAAGAATATGACCAGCTTGTACTACATTTAGATAAACTTAAGGAAGAAAAAGAAGAGGTTGTTAAGTTAATAGCTGTAAATACAGCAGATATTGAAACATATAAAGCACAACTTGAGGTAGCAGAGGCTTCCAATTCAGAATGTAAGTGTCCTTTATGCGAAAGTGACTTGCAGGATTTTTCTGTTTTGATTAACAAACTACGCAAGAAGCTTGCCGACGCGCATAGTAGCTTACAGACTAATAATACTACCCGTAAAGCGTTGCTTGAAAGCATTGCCGCTACGGAAGAAAAAATTGGAGATTATATCTCTGCTGCCAATCAACGCGAACAACTTCAAAAGTTACTAATTCAATACGCAGATATTGCGTTTGACCCTGTAGAATTACAAGAGGTATCAAACGCAATTGGCGAGTATGAAGAATTAGAGGCAGAAACTAATAAACTAAAATTAGAAATACAAAAATTAAAAGGTAATATTCAAGTTCGTGAAACCGAGTTAACTAACTTAAGCGTTTATGACGAGGCGGGTGACCCCGAAGATGAACTAACAGAATTACAAGCTGCATTAGATGAAGCCTCACGAGTCTCCCAGCTAGTTCAACAATTGAAGGTAAATCTACAGATCAAACAAGCCGAAATTCGTAATTTGGAAGCACGTATTAAGGCTAGTGCGTCGAATAAGGAGAGGAATAAAGCCAGGGACGAATATGTGGCTACATTGACTAAAGTCTATGATGTATTGCATTCTTCTCAGTTTCCCAGAAGATTAATTTTGAGCTACGCTGATCTTGTATCAGAATACCTTCAAGAAAGTTTACAGTCTTTCAATATACCGTACACTGCACATATTGAAGACAATTTTAAAATAGCTTTATTGGATAACGAAGGTAGGGCCTTGCCTGCTATTTCTGGCGGACAAGAAATTCAAGTCGGGATAAGCTTGCATTTGGCGCTGCATGAGTTATTCAGTCAGTCATTTCCTTTGTTGATCATTGATGAAGGCACTACGCATCTGGATGCAGATAACCGTAGAGCCTATTTCGAGATCATTAAAGGACTTAGAGATAAAAATAAACTAAAACAGATAATCATTATCGATCATGACCCACAATTAGCTGAAGTTGTGGATCATATCATTGACTTAGATAAGGTATGACAACTATTCTTACTATTTCGTTTGGTATTGCAATTGGTGTTTATTTGGCTAACGAGTCGGCAAGAAAATACGTTAACACTACAGTCGGCAATCTTGCCGAGCAGGTACGCAAAAAGCTTGTCGATCTTTCCAAGGAGGGAGAGCAGCTGAAAAATACCGAGCAAAAAGATCAGACGAAAGAAAATCTAGATAAGTAATCTTTTGTGTGGTGGGGAATCCCCACCACACAACCAATTTTAAGGTTATGGAAATTACCGTTACTCGTATAGATGGAGGGTTGCATATTAACCCTGCCCCTCCTTATTTATTGAAATATCTAAAATACCAACACCGGTCGATGGAGATTATAAAATTTAAAAAGACTGTTACTTATAATGAGCGTCTTTTGTATATCGTCGACCCCGATGGTGGTATTTATACACTCCAAGGATTTTTTCAAAAGATTTGCGAATTGATTCATAAAAATAAAGATACCTACAAAGTTGTAGACTTGCGCACTCCTCTACCTGAGATAGATTGGGAGGCTGTTAAAGCAGTAGGCCCAAGGGATTATCAGGTAGACCCAATTATAGAAGCGTTGACTCAAGCTCGTGAACATTCCGGGATTGTTAACGCAGCCGGTGGTTGGGGTAAAACTTTTGCGCAGGCTTTGTTTTATGCTGCATTTAATAGTTTGAACACAATACTTGCCATTCCGTTAAAACAAGTATTCAATCAAACTTATGAAAAATTCGTAAAAATTTTTCCTAACAAGCACATAGGGAGAGTCGGTGGTGGTTATTATGATATTAGCCAAGATATTACAATCACCACGTTCAAGTCATTGCCGAAATGCGCAATCGAGAAATGTCAACTGTTGCTGGTGGACGAACTACAGGCCTCCACAGGCGATACCGTACAAGAAACGCTAACAGCTATCCGTCCCATTCGTTGTTTTGGGTTTTCAGCAACGGATGGTGGAATGTTTAACGGAGCAGATAAAGTGATTAAAGGGTTGTTCGGTGAAAGGTTGATTCATATTCCATATGACGAAGCGTTAAACGTTGGCGCTGTTGTACCAGGTGTGGTATATATGATCAAGACTCCCGACATGCTCCTCACAGCATCTGATCCAGACGTTGTACTAGCGAAAGGAATTAAGAAAAATGTAGCTAGAAATAAGCTAATCGCCAAGGCTTGTACTATGGTTCCTGAGGGGTGGGCGACTCTTACTTTTGTCGACCATGTGCAAGATCATCTGATCGAGCTTTACAAATTGATGCCTCACGGCACAAAATATCTACACCGTAACTCCAATAAAAAGGAACTTGGGGATTTCGCACTAACAAGTAAGCAGCAAGACGTAATAGCAAATGCCTTTGCCAACAACGAGTTTCAACACCTGATTGCGACTGATGCTTTTAGAGCCGGTGTAGATATTCCGCATGTTCGTGTAGTTATTCAGGCATCAGGAGGTTCGTCATACGTAGAGGTGATTCAAGAGGCTCTTAGAGGTAGTCGTGTATTGACGGAAGAGCGGCGACAAGAATTAGGTGTTGAACCCAAAACCCATTTTGTGCTGTTGGATTTCCAAGATAACCATCATGAGTTCTTGGCTTCCCAAGCACAAAAAAGAGCTATGTTATATAGACGCGAAGGGTGGGATGTGCGATATGTAAATTCCTTGTCAGAAATAGACTGGTATGATTATAAACCTAAAACCTAATTAAGATTTATGAGTGGCTAACATGACCGACGAGCAAATTATCTCCATTTTGAAAAACCGATACGGAAAAATAAAAAAAGGAAATGGAGATTGGATACAGATTCCTTGCCCTACCTGCACTCCGAAGGATGCTCGAAAAATGAAGC
>DATCKK010000525.1:0-1894 GCA_036562325.1 Cytophagaceae bacterium
TTTTCAATTATAAACCATGAGGGCGTTTAATTCTGTACTACTAATAGATGATGATCCGGTAAGTAATTTTATGGTGCTGAACTTTTTCAAAAAAACCAACCTAACCAGATCTATAAAATGTTTCAAAAACGGCAAAGAAGGACTGGATTACCTAAAACAAAACCAGGGAAACCTTCCTGACCTGATTCTTCTCGATGTAAATATGCCTGTAATGGATGGGTACGAATTTTTAGATGAATTCGAAAAACTGAGAATCAATAAAGAAAGAATAAATATTGTCTTATTTACCACTGACGAAAGGGAACTCGAAAACACAAATAAATATGGTATAGATAAAATAATTATTAAACCATTAACAATGGAGAAATTTTCCTTAGCAATAGAGAACACCAATTGGTAAATAATAAAGACAGGTAATTACTTTTAGGTATTTTTTATCTCTGCTCTATATAACCCACTGTTTCATTCAACTTTTCCAAGATTTTTTTGGTTAAAAATATAAGGGTAAACGATTGGAGATATGGATGGTTTTAATGACAATCACAAAGATAAAAAAGTTGAACTATCCGAAGTGGTAGTGAATTCGAGAGGACAACTTTGTGAAATTTTAGATCTTGGCGGAGCTGTATTTGTTCATTTATTCAATTCTTTGAGAGAAGATTATTGGGAAGGAATCAGTTTTAGTTATAATCCAAACTTTGTCTCTAAAGACAAAAAATGGTAAACGGTTAAATTTAAAAGAGATTAATAAAAAACTCCTCATAGGGCAAGTTGAAAAAATGCTTGCCTTTTTCATACCCCATTTTCTTCATCTATTAACTCTTCTTCTCTTATCCCTTCTCCGGACTTCAACACTTCTGTACTATCCGTGATATTTTCAGGACGGCTGGGGCAATGAATATTTACACTTAGTTTTTTAGGCTTTTTAAAGTATCCTTTTTCAACTGTTATGGATGTGTCAGCATAAAGCTTTTCCAGAAAAATACCAAACATCGGAAGTGCAACCTTTGCTCCTTCTCCCAATTGAGATGTTCTAAAATGGATGGCACGATCTTCACCTCCCACCCATACTCCTGCAACCAAACCTTTAGTTATTCCCATATACCACCCATCCGAATAGTTAGAGGTTGTGCCAGTTTTTCCACCGATCTCATTTCCTTTAAAAATATTATATCGAAACAACTCCTGAGAAGTCCCCCCTCGCTCTTCAACACCTCCTTTGAGCATGTGAACCATTATATATGCCTGCTCCTCTGTTAACGCATCCCTTGTTTTGGGCACTTCTTCATACAGCACATTCCCATTTCGGTCTTCAATACGAGAAATAAACATTGGCTCCACCCATACTCCTCCATTTACAAAAGCACTATAGGCACCGGTCATTTCATATACAGAAACATCACTGGAGCCTAAGCAAAGCGAAGGTACTGACTCAAGTTCACTGGTAATTCCAAGCTTACGGGCCGTTTGTATTACATCAGTAATTCCTATTTGTTTAATTAAATGAGCGGCAATCGAATTAACAGATCGGGCCATAGCTTTCCGCAATGTCATTGAATCACCTGTAAATACCCAATCTGAATTTTTGGGTGACCATGATTTCATTTCACCATTTTCTTCATACCGGATGGTAATAGGCACATCAGGAAGCAATGTACATGGTGTATATCCTTTTTGTATCGCTGTAGCATATACAAAAGGTTTAAATGCTGATCCTGGTTGACGTTTGCTTTGTTTTACATGGTCGTATTTAAAGTATTTAAAATTGATTCCTCCCACCCATGCTCGAATTTCCCCGGTAGAAGGATCAACAGCCATCATGCCTGAATGTAAAATATGTTTGTAGTATCTAATTGAATCCATTGGAGACATCAATGTATCTATATCTCCATCC
>DATCKK010000527.1:0-3529 GCA_036562325.1 Cytophagaceae bacterium
GTATTTAAACAGAGGACTTATCGCTCCAGACAGGTTTAAAGACGCTTACGAAAAGACGGTCGCGAATGGTCGCCTTTTTCTTTATGATCATTTTGGCTCTCTTGAATCCGAAAACCTGTTAGCTAAGTTAAAGTTCCTGGCGGTTGGTTGTGATGTGGATTTTATTGTTCTTGACCATATCTCCATTGTGGTTTCAGGCATTGAAGATGGTGAAGAACGAAGGATCATTGATAACCTTATGACATCTCTCCGTTCTTTGGTAGAAAAGACCGGGGTTGGAATGTTGCTTATTTCACATTTAAAGGTTCCTGAAGGAACACCGCATGAAGAGGGTGGTCGTGTTACTCTTAATCAGCTAAGAGGTTCAGGAAGTATTAAGCAACTTTCTGATAATGTAATCGGCTTAGAGCGAAATCTCCAAGCGGATGACGCAAACATTTCAACTATCAGGGTTTTGAAATGTCGTCTGTTCGGTACTACAGGTGTTGCTGATCAGTTGATTTATGACTTAGAAACTGGACGGCTTAATACCTACGTACCACTAGAACCAGAAGAGGATGAATTTGCAGATGAAGAAAACCAGGAAAATGCCGCTACCGTTGCTTTTGAAGATGAGAGTGATTTACCGTTCTAAGAAAGGAGTTTATAAAATGTTTGAATGTACTGGTTGCGGAGAGTGGTCAATGGAATATGATTCCCGAACAAAATCTTTTCAGTGCGAACATTGTCATAAGGTTGAAGAGGTAGAACCATACGAAACAAGATGTCCTCGCTGTGGAAAGAAATATATAGCTTACACATGGTTTGATCCATCTTATTGTTCTCATTGTAATTACTCTTTTGTGGACTAAGGAGGGAATGAGATGACAGTTAATAACGAAATGCGCGATTTAATCATTGAGGGATTGAACAGGAATCGTGAGAAATATGGCGTTCCTTATTGTCCTTGTAAACTCCCAAAAATTATAGATAACATTTGCCCTTGCAAAGAGTTTCGGGAAACTGGGAATTGTGAATGTGGGCTTTATGTGACGAAAGGAGGAAATTAATTGAGGGTTGATTTAGTATCATATACTCCGGATCCAGAGTATGTTTTAGCGAAGGCGGCTGCTGAGTGTTATTGTAAGCCTCCTTCTATTGATAGAGTTAAGAAGATTATCAAGGCAGGACACCACTCCGTTTTGGAGCATGTGTCCTTTACTTTTCATATCGAGGGTATTAGTAGGGCATGTAGTCATCAACTGGTTCGTCATCGCCTTGCTAGTTATACTCAGCGTTCTCAAAGGTATGTAAATGAAGAACGATTCACGTATGTTGATCCTGATTCAATCATGGAAAATCCTGAAGCTAATGAAATATTTGTTGATATAATGAATAAAATCAATGATGCTTATGCAAAGCTTATTGCTTTAGGTATTCCTAAAGAAGATGCTAGGTATGTTTTACCTAATGCCTGCACAACATCACTTACGGTTACAATGAATCTTAGAGAGTTACTTCATTTTTGGAAGCTGCGTATGGATAAATCTGCACAATGGGAAATCAGACGGTTAGCTATAGTTATGTATTTTGCGGTTATGCGTCATTTTCCGAATTTAGAAGAAGCATTAGAAGAAGCATTACAGGAGGTTGTTGAGGGGTGAGTTAATGCTAATATTTGATATTGAAACAGATGGTCTACTGGAGCAAGTAACAAAGATTCATACAATGACCATCTATGATACGGATACAGATCGTTATGACACTTACGATTTACAGAGTGTTTATGAAGGTGTAAAGCGTTTATCAGAAGCAAAAGTTATCTGCGGACATAACATTATTTTCTTTGACGTTCCTGTTTTAAAGAAGCTTTACCCTCATCTAAAGTTTGATGCTAAGCGCATTGATACTTTGGTGTGGGCAAGGTTGGCTTATCCTGATATTAGAGATATTGACTTTAAGTACTACAGGAAATGGCAGATGCCAGGGAATCTCATCGGCCGACATAGTTTAGAGGCATGGGGTTACCGGGTAGGTGAGTACAAAGGAGAGTTTTGTAAAACTACTGATTGGCAGGAATGGTCAAAGGAAATGTCTGACTACTGTCGGCAAGACGTTGTTGTTACCGTTAAGCTTTACAACACCCTGCGTAAAAAAGAAATCCCTAAAGAAGCTCTTCAACTTGAACATGAAGTTGCTGAGATTATTTCTTTGCAAATCCAGCATGGTTTTCTCTTTGATATTGAGAAAGCAGAAAAGCTATATCAAAAGCTTTTAGGGCGCAAAGAAGAACTTATACAGCAACTCCAGGAAATGTTTCCTCCTTGGTATGTGGAATTAAAACCTTTCATTCCTAAGAGGAACAATAAAAAGAAAGGATACATTGCAGGTGTTCCTGTAAAGCGTAAAAAGCTGGTTGAATTCAATCCTTCTTCTCGACAGCATATAGCTTACCAGCTAAAGAAGAAGTACGGATGGGAACCGAAGGAGTTTACTGAAAAGGGAACTCCAAAGATTGATGATGAGGTGATAGGTTCTCTTCCTTACGAAGAAGCACCTTTACTTGCTGAATATCTCATGATCGAGAAACGCCTTGGACAACTTGCTGAAGGAGATAAAGCTTGGTTGAAGCTGGTTGGTAAAGATAATCGAATACATGGAGATGTCATTACCTGCGGTGCGGTAACCGGGCGAATGACTCATAAAGATCCTAATGTGGCACAGGTTCCGGCGGTTGGCGTTCCCTACGGCTACGAATGTAGGGAACTTTTTTGTGTCCGTCCTGGCTATAAACTGGTTGGTGCGGACGCCTCCGGTTTGGAGCTTCGCTGTCTTGCTCATTACATGGCGCGATATGACGGAGGAGCCTATGGGAAACAAGTGGTTGAAGGCGACATTCATACAGTTAATCAACAAGCCGCTGGCTTACCAACAAGACAAGATGCTAAGCGTTTTATTTATGCTTTTCTCTATGGTGCTGGTGATGAGAAGATCGGAGCTATTACTGGTGGTGGGAAGAAGGAAGGCAACCAGCTTAGAAAAAAATTCCTCAAAAGAATTCCTGCTCTAAAGTCACTAATTAATGACGTACAAAAAGTGAGCAAGGAGAGAGGGTATCTCAAAGGTTTAGATGGCAGACATCTAAAAGTAAGGGCAATCTATTCTGCCCTTAATACTTTACTTCAATCTGCAGGGGCTATCGTAATGAAGAAAGCCCTTGTTATTTTATATAATGATTTAACTGCAAAAGGTTACCAGCATGGAAAAGAATATGCCTTCTGCGCTAACATCCATGATGAATTTGAGATTGAAGTAAGGGAGGATCTTGCAGAAGAAGTAGGGCAGATGGCGGTTAATGCAATCCGAAAAGCCGGTGATTATTTCGGCTTCCGTTGTCCTCTTGATGGGGAATACAAAGTAGGTAACAACTGGGCAGAAACACATTAAGGAGGATTGACATGACTTACCGGGATCTTAAAGAAGGAGATCAAGTTAAGGTTACAGATGAAAATAGCAAGCTTAATAATAAAATATTGACCATTGTTTCTAC
>DATCKK010000535.1:0-1891 GCA_036562325.1 Cytophagaceae bacterium
CCCCAGTAATCTTCGATACCTAAAAATTTTACATTGTCTACATCGCTTTGTGAGCCATAGCAGAATGTCTTTTTGTTAGTTACTCCTGTATCAGTATAACTACTTACATTTGTCCGACCTTTACCCAATGCTGTCTGCGAGTCTAGGTTTTTGAACATTAAGACATACAAGATTTGGGTTAGTGTAAGTGGGTAGAACGGTACTAAATTGTAGCCATCCTCAATCTCAAACGCATACTTAACTGCTCCCTCAAAAGGCCTGGCAGACAATTGTATTTTTAGCTTATTATCAACCCTTGTAAATTTCCAATACAGCGGCACGCCAAACTCGACCATTACATCGCCGTCTGTTCCGTCCAGCACGCCGGCACTGCCATCCGCTTTTTTTGTATAATCATCGTAGTCTAGGTAATAGTTGACTTCAGCATTCCCTCCGCCTAAATTCTTCAACACACATGGACGTATTTTGAATTCGTTTTTGATTATGTCTTCCCAGCTACCCCAATCGAAATTACCATTATTGCCTCTAGCAGGAGTAAATCCAACTGCATCATCTGTATACACAACCGCTGTTTCAGGATTTGAATTGTTTTCATCTATTTCTACACCATATATTTTTTGCTCTGTGGGCGTCGCTATTATTGTTTGATTATCTATGCTATCGTTAATATTTCCACTCGTATCATACGTAAATGCTCTAAAGTAATATTCTACATCATTTGTCAGCCCTGTCACTGTTACACTATTTCCACTTCCTTCATAAGCAACCATGCCGTCGCTAGGAGATGAAGGATAACTACCTTGTTTATATAATATTTTAACCTTACTAAAATCACTATCTGTAGGATTAACCCATGTCAAAGTTACTTGCCCATTATCTACTTTAGCTGAAAAGTCAGTTATTGTTGAAGGTGGAACTATATCTTTAGTTGTAACCACTAGACTAACACCACTGGAAACCTTTTCTTCACCTAATATAGTAAACACACAAAAAGCCTTAAAATACCTAGTGTCATTGTGTTTCAATCCTGTTACAGTATGTGTTGTAACTTTAGCGTTTACTATCATATTTCCATTTAGTATCAATTCATCATATGATAAATTGGATATATCTGTATCACTCATAAATATTTGCACTTTTTGAAATTCTATCACAGTAGGATTATCCCAGTTTAATATTATTTCAGTTCCTAAGTCATTGCTATTTCCTCTAAAATTTTGTATAGTTGGTAATGGTTTAGATTGTCTACCTCTACCAATTAAACCATGAGCCTGTAATATATGCTCAAGTTGCATTATATCACCTCTCTCGCATATGGAAAGTCGTTATCATCATAAGTTAAATTCCATGTAATTGTTTTCACTATTGTAGTTCCAGTTTCATCATAGTAGTCTATTTTAATTTGTGGGTAAGGATAAGTTCCTATTAAGGTGGATTTAGCATAAATAGTACCATCTTTTCTTTTCCATTCTATATTTTTGTAGATACCTTCACTGTCTATATTTGTAGCTATTGATGAAAGTTCAGAGTATTTTAGTTCCTCATATTGATGAACATTTTCTGCCTTATGTTCAGCTAAATCATTTTCAACATTGCCTATTCTATTCTCGATTTCACTCATATCAATATCTAATTCCACATTGCCAGTTTCATCCGCTAATACATTGTTCACCGACTTTACAGGGGTATACCCTAGAGCTGTTTTTACATGTTGGCTGGTCAAATTTTCAATATCACCGGGAGGCCCTTGAGGCCCTTGCAAATCTACAAACACATATTCGGTTTCTCCTTCAACACGGACACCTAACTTAGTTCCATCCCATATATATTCCAAACCATTTCCGGTGTCTCCTTTTTCACCCTTAAAATAGCCGCTAGCAACTTTTTCTAG
>DATCKK010000537.1:0-4097 GCA_036562325.1 Cytophagaceae bacterium
AACCCCACCTATAAAGAGGTATGTTCCGGCCTTACCGGGCATGCAGAGGTAATACAGATTATATATAATCCGGATGTGATAAGTTATGATGAATTGCTGGAAGTGTTCTGGCAAATACATGATCCGACTACTCTCAACAGACAAGGCAATGATGTCGGTACTCAATATCGTTCCGTTATCTATTACCATAATGAGGAGCAAAAAGCGAAAGCTGAAAAATATAAAGTAGAACTGAATGCTTCAGGGGCCTGGGAAAAGCCAATTGTTACTGAAATTTCTCCTTTTACAAAATTTTATAAAGCGGAAGATTATCACCAAAACTATTATAATCTGAATAAAAATGAGCCTTATTGCAGCTTTGTTATCAAACCTAAATTGGA
The DNA here is from genome assembly GCA_036562325.1 of Cytophagaceae bacterium. Taxonomy (GTDB): domain Bacteria; phylum Bacteroidota; class Bacteroidia; order Cytophagales; family Cytophagaceae; genus DATCKK01. Next base: position 381 of record DATCKK010000537.1, read on the forward strand.
AAAATTTAAAAAGGTTTTTGGAGAAAAAATAAAAAAGTAAAAAAAAAGTGATTGAAAAGTTATCAAAACTAATTGGTTTAGAGGGAAGTGGGGAATTTGATTTTAAATTTAAGCCAATTTAATAGAAAGAGGCACTAAATTTGTATATTTGTCCTATAAAAGTCCCTGATCCAGGCCATTTCCTAACCAGCTATAAATTCTTTGAAGGGAAGTTTATGAATCAAAGAATGTGTTAAGAAACTACTGGTTAAAAGATAAGTATATCAGGGTTTTTCTTTTAAACTAGTTGGGAGAGGATGAGTAATCATCCTCTTTTTTATTTCTCCCCTTTGCATTTTTATTTCTGAATGGAGTCGGATGTTTTGTTGTAGGTGACCATTTCATTGTTCCCTTTTAGAGTTAAAGTGTCGTTAGAAATGGAATAGTCATACTCTGTTGAATGATCTTTTGAAATGAATATTAATTTCCTGTTCGATACCCGGTAGTCATATTGTGTGTTATTTATCATAGCGGTTCCGTCCTGGTTGAGTTGTAAGCTGGCGTTGGTATTTTCCCATTTACCGATTATGGATGATGCATTTTCGGATGCTTTTCGAGTGTTTTCATCTTTACCTTTGGTGAAGGTTTGTGTGTGTTGAGTTTGTTTATTTACAAGAAACAATCGGCCTCCATTAATATAGTAATGGTATTCTTCTGTATTTCTGCCTTCTGAGATAGTAAGCAGGTTGTCTTTGATTTTCCAGTTAAATGTACCTTTATCATTAGTGCCGCTTCCATCCTTGTTAAAGATAATATTATAGGGTTTATAGCTTTCCGAACTCCAGCTACCTTCAATCGAAGTCGATTGAGCAATAGCTAATTTAACTGAAAGTGTTAGTATGGTAAACAGAAATAGATATCGATTCATAAAGCAGGTTTTGTTGATGTAACAATTCTAAATTCCTTAATTATAAATAGGCTTTAGTATAATAACAGAAATTACTGGCTGGAAGTTATCATATCATCATGCCTTCTTCTTAATCGGAAAAATCTATATGGGGGCGCGGTACAAATACTTTTATGGGTAATTACTAAGATTTGTCGGTTGGAATTGGGTTACCTTTGATTGCTTTGTTAGTATCTAGTGATGCTAACTATTAAATCCAGATTAAAGTTGATGAGGTTTTTTAATTGTATTTTTTTGTTCAGAGCAATTGCTGTTTTATTTTTATTCTTTGCTTACTCTACTTCTAAAGGACAATATGGCAATGAATGGATTAAAAGTAATCAGCCGTATTATAAGAATCCGGTTGCTGCGGCTCAACTTATAAAGTGGCAAGTTGTCTAAAAAGGTGTTCCGGAATGAATGATGAATCCTTCTCTGGTTAATAGCCGGGAGCAGTATAAGCATCAGGTCAGACAAGAAGGAGATATACTTAACTATGTATTTGTTTTTGAAAATATTTCATCTCTTGATTTTAGTGATCCGTTGAAAGCAAAATTGGTGATACGCAATGAAAGTGGTATGGAGAAAGATACCATTATTGAATTAAGTACTTTGAAAAGAGATTCTGTTCTTCAATTTACTTACTCGATAAACACCTATGGCTTGCCGGGATATAATGCTTTGCTGGCTTTTGTTAATCCGAGGTTGCAGCCAGAGGAGTACTACACTAATAATATGCTTGAGACTTCTTTTTTTGTGCAAAGAGATGAAACTCATCCGGTATTAGATGTGGTGTTTGATGGGGTGCATATAATGGATGGAGATATAGTTTCTCCAAGTCCGTTGATTACTGTAACGTTGAAAGATGAGAATCTATTTTTAATAAAAGAAGACGTGCAGGGTATTTCCATATTATTAAGAAGGCCAGGGAAAGATGAATTTGAAGAGATCGATTTAACGGCGGATCCGGATATAATATATGTCGGGCAGCTAAGCGGTACGTCTAACGTCTTTTCATTGCAATACCATCCGAAAAAGCTTCAGGATGGTATCTACACTTTAAGGGTTCAGGCTGCCGATGTATCCGGGAACAGGTCAGGTGTTTCTCCTTATGAAATTCGTTTTGAAGTAATCAATAAATCCACTATTACTTATTTTTATCCTTACCCCAATCCTTTTTCATCCAACACACGATTTGTCTTTACATTGACAGGTGGCGAGATTCCGGAAGACTTAAAAATACAGATATTAACTGTGTCCGGAAAGGTGGTGAGAGAAATTACTAAAGCCGAAATTGGCCCGGTACGAATTGGCCATAACAAAACAGAATATGCCTGGGACGGGACGGATGAGTTCGGTGACCGGCTGGCTAATGGGGTCTATTTATACAGAGTAATTATTAAAAATAAGGGTAATAGTTTTGAACATAGAGACACCGCGGGAGACAAGGCTTTTCATAAAGAGTTTGGAAAGTTGTATATTTTAAGATAATACTTGCTTAAAAAGCCCGCAATTACTTGGGTGTTGGAAATAAGAGTTTGTTGGCCTTCCTTATAAAAGCATTATCTATTTTCTTACCAATTCCAGAAAACTAAAATCATATTTGTTTTTTTCATCAGCTTTCCGGTCTGTTCTTTTAACTTCTTTCCATTCGGTGCTTTCGGGAAGATGAAGAAATGTGTCGCCTTCAAATTCGGCATGAATTTCTGTTAGGTAAATCTTATCTACAATAGGCAGGAATTCATGTATAATTTCAGCCCCACCAATTACAAAGGCTTCCGTATCTCCGTTCCTCCGGGCTATTTCCAGGGCTTCTTCAATAGAATGCGTTACCACTGCACCTTCTGCTTTATAGTCTTTTTGCCTGGTAATGATTACGCTTGTTCTGCCTGGCAAGGGCTTCCCGATAGAATCATACGTTTTTCTTCCCATGATGATATGATGCCCCATAGTGAGGTTTTTAAAATATTGCAGGTCGGCCGGCAGGTGCCAGGGAAGCTTATTGTCTTTGCCTATAACTTTATTGGCAGAAGTTGCTACTATTACAGATACGATCATAATTTATTGCCTCTTAAAAAATCAGTGATGTTCATTCTTTTCTTTCCTTCCATTTGTAACTCTTCTACGGATACCTGTCCGTTGCCGGTAGAGATAAGTAGGTAGGTTTTATTATCGGTTTCCATAGAGCCGGGTTCACCTTTAGTAGCTTTATCATTGGCGATTTTTACCCGGAGTATTTTACAATGTTTCCCATTGATGGTTGTCCATGCGGCAGGGTAAGGAGAAAGCCCTCTTACGAAGTTTTCTATTTCAAAAGATGTTTTATTCCAATCGATTTTACAGGTTTCTTTATGTATTTTGGGAGCATGCTTAATATCAATGGTTGTATCTTGCGGCGATAAGGTATATTCATTATTGGCAATAGCCTCCACGGTTTTCAAAACTAGTTGCGCCCCTTTATTCATCAGCCTTCCATAAAGTGTTTCGAAGGTGTCTTCCGGGTAGATAGGCTCTTTTTCCTGGAAGATAAGGTCTCCGGTATCTATTTCATGCTTCAGGAAGAAAGTAGTAATACCGGTTTCTTTTTCACCGTTTATAATGGCCCAGTTGATGGGAGCAGCTCCACGGTATTGAGGAAGCAGAGAGGCGTGAAGGTTAAAGGTTCCTAATTCGGGCATTCGCCATACTACTTCTGGCAACATTCTGAATGCAACAACAATTTGCAGATTGGCCTTATAACTTCGTAGTTCTTCCAGAAACGACGGGTCTTTTAGATTAGTGGGTTGTAATAC
>DATCKK010000539.1:0-7912 GCA_036562325.1 Cytophagaceae bacterium
GAATATTTATCTATAGGCCCAATGCTTCACCTTAATGTCGGCAAAGGTAAAGCCAATGTAAGTTTTGGAGTGGAAGCGGCATATTGGAATTATAAAAATTTCCCATACAGCATAGACTTTGGATTTGATGCTGGTGGTTCAAAGTTTAGATTATATTCTGAAGTCCAAACAGGTGTTGGGTTGGCTGGAATTGCAGCAGGGCCGGTTCTTGAGTTTAATGAGGAGGGAACTCAACTAGGTTTTCAGGGATCATTTTGGGCCAACTATTTTTGGGGCTTTGACCTTCGTTTTAGAAAGATTGGAGGTGAAAGTTATATTGCTCCAGGTACTTATGTCAAATTACCAATAGTACTTGATGGGGATGGAAAAAGGAATAGAAATTCAGGTGGAGGAAGCTTCTGGGATGACGATGATTAAAATTAAATGAGCTGAAAGAATCTCAACTGTATTTAATTTTTTCCTGTTTACATCTATACCAATCATTGGGTAAATATCATAATTGTATTCTAAAATTTTTTACCTTTTAGCTCAAATATATCTTTTGCCAGAAATGAATATAAATATTTTAATTCAGTATTTTATTATTAGTTAATTACAAAAGAGTTTCCTGTTTATAAATCCTAAGTTTTTTGGCATAAATCTTGTCCAAATCGGCTTATATTAATTACTGGATATGAAAACGAAATTGCTTTACCAGCTCTTATTTTGCTTATAATATCATGTTTTAGTTGTAATAAAAAGAATGAATCAGATCCTAGGCCTGCACCCAATGCTTCATTTAACTATTCATTAACCAATGATGGTATTGCTCCATGTTCCCTGCAAGCAGAGGCTATTCACGATAACCAGTCTTATATGTGGTTTATCAATAATATTTGGATGTATATAATGAAGTAAATTGTAAAAAATTCTGAAGAGTAGGAGTAAATTTTCAAATACAAAACTATATTGTGGCTAAGGTGGAGAAAATTTAATTATTGGATTATTTATTGCTAGTGCCCTCTTTTACCAACTCCGATTAACGTTACTGGTATTGGAATAAAATGAAATATACTACGATATTAATACTGCTTTTACACTATTCTGTATTCGGACAAAATTTAGTTGAGTATAAAGGAGTATATACAGGTGAGAATAAATATGTACATAACCCTTTTGCTGACTTCACTTTTGCTAAATTTTGCATTGATAGCATAAAAATCAATAAAATACTTTACGATTTAGGCATCAATAGCAGTACATTACAATTAGACCTTAGAAGCTTAGGGTTTTCTTTAGGTGATTCGGTAACTATTGCTATTTATCATAGTAACAATTGTAAACCATTGATCCTAAACCCGAGGTACTATCCCAAAATAAGCAAAGTAAGGTTTGATTCCATAACTATAAGTAATAATGGAATTTTAACATTTAAAACCTTTAATGATTCTATTGGTGTAAGACCAGATTTAATAGTAGAGCAAAGGCAGTTTAATCGATGGATTGAAGTTTCAAAAATTCAACAAAAATGGAATTTTGAAAACATATATGCCACAAAAGTTTCTCTATTACCTGGCACAAACAAATTCAGAATAAAGACATATTCAAGTATGTCTGATACCATTATTTTTGATGTTAAACAACCTCCTGTTTCTTATCAATCAGATTCAATAAATAGAAAAATATTTTTTGAAGATTCTGTTTCTTTTGAACTGCAAAATGGAGTTGGATCAACATATATAAAAGGCATTGAGCAAACTATAGATCTTTCTTTTCTTAAGAATGGAGAATATAAGCTTTATTATGATAATGAGGTTATAAAATTTTGTATTAGAAAAAAAAGGTTATTCATCCATAAACTGTGACGTAAAAAATCGCCTTCTGGTATTTAATGCTATTATACCAACCTAGCATACTCAATAAACAGTATACTGTATATGTAGAGTTTGCCGCTTAGATAACCCAGGCACTTGTATGATATGTAGCTTTTAAGGTAAGTAAATACCCATAGGGGATTGGACATATCAAGGTTAGGTTATAGATTTAAGAGAAACCAGAAACAAAAGGACTTAATATACCTACTATCGAAACTTTAAGATTGATTACCTGTGGTAAGTCACCAGCACCGGTCACCAAATCCAGGCCAATGCGTATATATCCATTTTTGAAGAGGAATATGAAAAGAAAGATAAAATCCGATAAACTAAAGCCAATGAAACAATTAAATAAAGACAAACTGATTGCCCTATTATTTTTTTCATTAACTATAGCATTTATTGTTGTTTTTATGGCCAATAAAGATTTTTTTGATTGGGTGTTTGACAGGCATCATAACCAATGGAGTTGGTATATCAGGCCTTTATTTTTAATTCCTTACTGCTACTTTGCTTATAGACATAGTTGGTCGGGGATTTCAATTACTCTTTTTTGTCTTTTTACAAGCATGTTCTGGTTTAATAAACCTGAAGTAGTTAGTGATAGTGTAATGTCATTTTTACAATTTGAAAAAGACTGGTTGTATGGAAAATGGGATTATAAAAAAGTTTTACTAATATTTACTGTACCGATATCATTTATTGCCTTAGGGGTTTCATTTTGGTATCGTAGCTTACTTATGGGGCTTGGAGTGGTTATTTTAATGGCGACAGGAAAGATTATTTGGAGCATTTATAATGCAGGGGAGTCGGGTAGGTCTATTATAATCCCTGCATTAATTGGGTTATTAATTTGTATAGGATTAATCTATGTGGGATTTAAAAAGCTTGACAAACAAAGAAGCTAACAGATAATTGTGCAATGGTAATATATAAAAAAATTAAATCAAATATGGATTAAGAATAAAATACATCAAAGCCTGTTCTATAGCGTGAAGGTTTATTAAAAAACAAAAAAGCACGACAGATAATCCGATTCATGCTTTTTTGTTTTTTATAATTATCATCCTGATTGAATACTATATTATTTTAATCATAAATACCTACAAACAGCTTGTTAAAGTAGCTCTGCCTTCGCAAAGCCTACTGTTTCTCTGTATAACTGTGGAGAAACATCCGTATTCTTTTTGAAAAATCTGCTGAAGTAAAACTCATCATTGAACCCCAAACTGTAAGCAATTTCCTTTATTGGCTTGGATGTAAGGTATAGTTCACGTTTTGCTTCTATTATTATTCTTTCGGAAATAAGCTCCGTTAAAGTTTTATTAAAGTGCTGCTTGGTGAGTTTTGCAAGTGCTGTAGGTGTCATACATAGCAGAGAGGCATAATCGGATGCACTGTGTTTAGTGTTATAAAATTTTTCTATGGAATCCATTAAGTTTTGTAACACTGTTCCATCTTTTACAGAAGCATTTTCTGTTGCAGATTGCTTCGTAACTGATTGTTTTATTCTCGATGCCTTTAATAATAAAATTTTCAGATAAGAGATGATAACTTCATTTTTATTTACATTATCATTCCTCAATTCATCAAGGATAAAGTTTTTGTGTATAAGGAAATGTTCTTCGTTTTCACTGTGAAGTTGAATGAAAGGAGCTTCATAAATACTGTTAAATAAATAATTATAAGAAGCTACTTCAGCAGGATAACGATAAATGCAGAAGAAGTCAGAATGAAAGTGAATAGCTACTCCTTTAAGGGTATGTTCAGGATAAATGATATAGGGTTGATAAGGTGAAAAAAAGAAAAGCGATTTTTCAGGATAAAGATATTCATTAAAATCTGCTTTTACTTTACCCTGACCTTCAGATATGTATATAAGCGTATAGTAATTATTCCGTTGCAGGTGATCAAAATGGGAATTATCATCAAATTGAAAAAGTTTGAATAATAATTTACCATCTTTAGGGTCTATTAATGTGTATGATACTTTTTCCATTGTTAATTTCTGCTCTGAATATTAATCTTTTAGGGTTCTTAAATGAGTACTTCTGATATAATTCCATATAAGATATAAAAAAACAAGCATGAAATAAAATCATGCTTGTTTTTAAATTTATTTAAATATTATTTCGGAAGTTTTGAAGTTAAAATCTCTACTTTTTTAATGTCCGGTGCTGTAGAAAATAATTCCGGTGCTTTAGCCATAAGGGCCTCGGCTACTTTACCCGATAAATGTAGATTTCTTCCTTCTTCATCATAAAAAGTATCAAAAATTCCATAAGTCGATTTTCCAATACGAAGAGCGTACCAGGTAATAGTTTGTTTTTCATTTAGTACAATTGGTAATCCGTTTCGAAGGAAAGCTTCTACTTCAGCTTCTTTTCCCGGCTTCGCTTCCAATGTAACCAGAAGCGCCAGTTTAACTTTGTCTGCAGAACCAGAGTTAATTTCATTATTGTTTTCATTATTAATGAAAGCCATAGAAGTAATCACTATTACGCCTAAAGCAATTAGCAATAGATTTTTCATTTAATGATAAGTTAATTTAAGTGTTAGTTAATTTTATTATGAAAGCTTAGCGGCCAGGACATCAATAAATTCGATTTTCGGGTCATTGGCTAATAACTCTGGTGCCTTTTCCATAAGTGCTTTGGCTATCTTTCCGGAAAGGTGTGCCAATCGGCCATCTTCATGCTGGAAGGTGTCAAATATTCCAAAGGTGGATTCATTAATCTTGATAGCGTACCAGGTAATCGTTTGCTTTTCTTCCCGGGCAAGAGCTAATCCACTTTCTAAAAATTGCTGAAGTTCTTTTTCTTTTCCCGGCTTGGATTCTAATCTTACTAAGAGTGCTAACTTTGTCATATTGTTTTTGTTTTTTAGTTATTTGATGTTTCAAAATTAGCCGCCTTTTACCGGGAAAAACATGGAGGATTTTGCCTGTTAGATGGACAATTTTTTCTGCATTTAAGATGTACCTTATTTATTCACTATAAGCAACTTTCAAAATCCGCTATTAACTACAGTTAATTATCTAACATATAGAAGTTTATTATTTGATTAGTTCCTTTTAACCTGGCCTGGGTTACATTTTGTTTAATTGTTGTTCGGTATTGAGAATAAATTGAATTTATCTGGAGTTCTTATGCCGAAATCATTATTTCTATCTACCATTTTCTCAATGTTAGTTTTATTGGGATACGCTCAGGTCCATCAATATGGATATGAAGGCCAGGGAGATCTGCCTTATTGGGTGCAATTAATGTATTCAGAAAATCCTGATATGGATCAGGTGATCAAGGAACATATTGAATACTATAAAACTCATCCGTTTGAAAAGAATGCACATACTCAATACTTTAAGCATTGGGTACATAGCAGGCAAATTGGAACAGGTATTAAAACAGAAGAACAGATTCAAAGTGATAAGAACTATGCACAGCGGTTAAAAAATAATTTGCGTACCACTTCTGCAGGTTCATGGACTTGTATCGGCCCGTTTGATTATGATGAAGACGCAGGCAGTATGAGTTATGCAGCCGGTTCGGCGCACGTTTACACTGTAGAGCAATCTATATCCAACCCTAATGTATTATATGCAGGGACAGCAACTGCAGGTATATGGAAGTCTACCGATAAAGGGATGAACTGGGTATTGAAGACCAAAGATTTAATGCTTACCGATGTTTATTCCATTGAAATAGATCATACTAATGAAAATATAGTTTATGCCGGAGCTTCAGACGGACGATTATTTAAAACAACCAATGGAGGAAATTCATGGACAGAAATTGGCGGATCTTATTTTGGTGCAAACAATATACAATTAAAGATATAGTACTACATCCAACCAATCCATCTATCGTTTTCGTGGCCTCCAAATCCGGATTTTACAGGTCTACCAATGGTGGAAGCAGCTTTACGCAAATAGGTACCGGTGATTATCAGGAAATAGAGTTTCATCCAACTAACCCGGATATCGTTTATACGGTAAAGTTAAATACTACAACCAATCGAACCGAATTTTATAAGTCGACGAATAACGGTGTTACATTTACCAAAAAGTCAACCGGATGGCCTTCTACCGGTGAACAAAAAAGAACGGAAATATCGGTAACGCCTGCCAGTCCGAACAGAGTATATGCCTATTGTACCGGAAGTGTAAACGGAGGCAGCGGTACTTATGGGACCTATCTGAGTACAGACCAGGGAGAAACGTGGACATTCCAATGTTGCGGTTCCGGCCCGGGAGGTCCTCCTTCTGCAAGTAATAAAAACTTAATGGGATGGGATGACAAGGGATTAGATGACGGGGGACAATATTATTATGATATGGCTTATTGTGTCCTTCCAAATGATATGAACAAAGTACTTCTGGGAGGCGTTAACCTTTGGCACTCCAATGATGGAGGATATGATTTTACATGTCCTTCTAAATGGAGTCATTCCGAGAAACCACAATATGTTCATGCCGATATTCATGATATAAAAGCTTATGGCGATGATATATGGATCGCATGCGATGGAGGTATCTGGTACTCTAACAATGCAGGAGCTACATTTGAAAAACGATTTAAAGGTATAGCTGGTACTGACTTCTGGGGTTTTGGTATTGGATATGGTGCCAATGGACACAGGGTAATGACAGGTGGTGCTTACCACAACGGTACACAGGTAATGGACAACGATGTTTATCGTGGCGGATGGATGGTATGCAATGGGGGAGATGGTACCGGAGGAGAAGTAAACCCTGTTAATGACAGAATGATATTTACTGACCGCGGTGCCCAGAAACTACCAGGCAATCGTACTGCAGCCATAACCAACCTTACATTTGCCAAGAAGCCTAATAATGATTATATAACAGGAAAGGCTTCTACTATCCGCTATAGCCCTGTTAATTATAATACTGTATTGTTAGGTGAAGGAACTTCTCTCTGGAAGTCTACCAATGGTGGAGTTTCGTTTACCCAACTTTATAATTTCAATGAGCATGTTGCCGATTTTGAAATTTCTCCTTTAGATGAAAAAACCATGTATGTGGCAACATTCGGGTCGGTGAAAAAATTATACAGAACCACCAACGGAGGTACTTCATGGACAGCTATTACTTTGCCTTCCACATTGGATAAAAGTACCGGTGCTCCTTATGACCTGGTGCCTTCTGCCACCAATCCTAATGAAATATGGATTGTAAAAATAGGAAGTACTTCTGCACTGAATGGATATAAAGTATTCAAGTCAACCGATAAAGGTACTACCTGGCAAAACCTTACTACGCCAACATTAAATGGTGAAAACGTGGTAAGTATTACACATCATGCAGGAACCAATGGCGGGGTGTATATTTCAACAGCCAGAACCGTGTATTATAGAAACGCCAGCATGTCTGATTGGATTCTGTTTAATAATGGTTTGCCTGCACAAACTCCTTCTCAAAAAGTACTTCCTGATTATTGGTCTGGTAAGTTAATTAATGCAACCAGTCGAAGCGTATACGAATCTGAATTTTATGAGAAAGCTCCTCCTGTTGCTTTCTTTAAAGCCGATAAAGTTACTACCACTTGTAACGGTGCCGCTATTACTTTCGTCGATCAGTCAGCCGTTCAGGGAGCTACAGGTATTACAAGAAACTGGGTATTTGAAGGTGGAATTGCAAATTCTACTACCAATGGTACTGTTACCGTTACTTATCCATTGCCTGGAACTTATGATGTTACTTTAACGGTTACCGACGCTAACGGAACACATACGCGAACAATTCCTGATTTTATTACTGTAACCGGAAGTTGTACGGCCACTACCGACATCGCTTTGAATAGCATTACCGGAATTACATCTGGTAACAAATGTTCTCAGCAGTTTACTCCTTCTATAGAAGTTTTAAATAGTGGTGTAATTACCATTACGTCTTATACTGTGAAAGTATATCTTGATGGAGTGTTAAATAAAACATTAACACAAACTACCAATTTGACTAGCGGACAAAAAGCTACGGTAAACCTGGGTAGTTTTGATCTTTCTAATGTGGCCGCCTTTCAGGTAGTGCTTGAAAA
>DATCKK010000542.1:0-1870 GCA_036562325.1 Cytophagaceae bacterium
TTCTTTTAGTATCCTATACTCATTCAAATAACAAGCTATGTTAGAATCTGTCATAAACCTTAAATAATCCAAAGCTTTAGGCTGATACCATTTATTATCATCATTTAACTCCGACGGCACAGTAATCTCTTCCCAATCGTAAACTGTATGCCCCCAAAAACTCAGATTCCATCTTTTATTCAACTCTTCAATACTACCATATCTTTCCTTAAGCCACTTTCTGAACTCTTTTGCACAATTTTCACAATAGCAATAAGTTCCATACTCATTAGCTACGTTCCACATAAGTAATGCGGGATGATCCTTATATCGTTCAGCCAATTTACGCACTAGCTTTGCTGCAAATTCTCTAAATTTCTTGCTGTTTGGACAGAAATTTACTCTTTTTCCATGGGTACGTTTCCTGCCATATACATCAACTGGAAGTACTTCAGGGTATCTTAAAGACATCCATGCAGGTTGTGCAGCAGTGGAAGTTGCTATACAAGCATAAATACCATTTTCTACGAGCAAATCTAGTACCCTATCAAGCCACTCAAAGTCATATTTATCCTCTGCAGGTTGAAGCTTTGCCCAACTAAAAACTGGCAACCGCACAAAGTTTATTCCTGCCAGTTTGAAAAGTCTCATATCCTCCTTCCAAGTTTCTTCATCCCATTGATCAGGATTGTAATCTCCACCGTAATATATAACTGGCAACTTGGGATTTATCATATACGTTAATCAACTCCTTTCCTAAATATTTTTGATCTGTCCAAACTAATTTTACAACTTGACAGCCTCAAACAAAGCCTCAATGTTTTCTGGTGGTATATCAGGTAAAATAGCTTCATGGCTCGGTGATATAATTAATCCGGTAGGAAAGATGCTCTTCAATTCTAATACTTTGTCCTTAACTTCAGCAGGGGTACCATTGACTAGCAAATTTTGAGCATCAACTCCTCCACAGAAAGAAACCTTCTCTCCAAAATTTTCCTTTAATCTCTGAGGTTCCATATTCTTGGCTAATGCCTGTATAGGATGAATAACATCTACACCGGCTTCTATTAAATCAAGTATTACGTCATAAATCGAACCGCAAGAATGATATATTACTTTTAATCCATAACTTTTTGCCTGTTCCACAAGCTTTCTTATACCTGGAAAAACGAACTTCCTGAGCAAAGTGGGAGAAACCATCAACCCTCTCTGGCTTCCGAAATCATTACCTAGTAAAACAGCATGCAACTTTCCCTTTGTATTGCTGTAAAATATCTCATTGGCTTGTAAATAAAACTCTAAAATTCTATCTATCACTGCTTTGAACATCTCGGGTTCAGTAATCATCTTCACCAAAGCTGTTTCCATACCAAAGGCAGCACATGCATCCTGAAAGTGAGCTGACCACACCACCCCTAAGATAGCATATCCCTTTGGTACCTCCTCCACAACTCTCCTACACTCATCTGGATCAATGTATTTTGAAGGATCTGGCCAGTCAAAGTCGTCAATCCGAGATGGATCAGTATAATCTTCAAAAAAACCTGGTGCTGTAAGTGTTCTGCCATCTGGCTTACCTTTATCTTTTTTAGTAAAATCCAAAGCGGTATATATTGCGTTGCTGGTAGGGGATCTGTAGGGCAATTCAACAGGAAAAATATCATCATCGAGTTTTTGTTTTAACTCCACCCAATTACTAACTCCAAAATACCTAAACAATCCCTCATGAGATTTTGGATCGGGAATGCCCAACCATGAAGCCGGCCTATCAACTGGTTTTCTTTCCACCGTAGCAAAAAACCTATCAATATGATCCATTTAATACCCCCCCTGATAAAAGACATCCAGCAATCTATTCAAGCAATCCATTCACTCATACACTATCTTGATG
>DATCKK010000550.1:0-13098 GCA_036562325.1 Cytophagaceae bacterium
GAAATACTCTTTACATGGAGGGTATAAATTTGTACTGGAGCAGGGGCCTTATAAAAAGTCGTATGGTAAAAGCAAAGAGAAAAGTATAACTCCGGCTTTTATGTACAAAATGCAGGATAAGTTCGATCAGCTAGACCTTGGGTTATATTTCCATTATGAACCATTGGTTATAGGTTTCTGGTATCGGGGATTACCGGTAAAACGATATAAACCAGGTTATGGAAATTATGATGCAGTAGCTGTGCTGCTTGGATTTAAGCAGGAAAAATTCAGCTTCGGTTATAGTTATGACCTGACCATAAGTCGCCTTGGCCCTACTAATACTGCGGGGTCTCATGAAATATCTCTTTCTTATGTTATTAATTACTATGGTAATGACCTTAAGAAAAAACCAAAAATGAGAAGAAGAGATATGGTAATTCCATGTCCTAAGTTTTAGGTTTAATGCTTAAGGGGAAGTACTAATGTAACTTTGGCTGAGATCTGGTTTAATCCGGTTTTTGCTATTACAGTATTTCAACGGAGGAGTGGTCGCTTGATCCTTCCGGAATAATCGATTTAAACTTTTATTTTAAAACTGCCTCTGTTAAAACTTCACCTTTTACCATCTTTTACTAAAAATTTCCTGACAAACAGTTAAATTTGCATTTCTTACTATTCCTTTATCAGGGATTTACATAACTGTTGTCAAATAAGTGTTAGAAGAGATAAATAAAACGGTAGCGGCTCTTAAAGAAGGCAAAGTAATTCTTTATCCAACAGATACAATTTGGGGCTTAGGTTGTCTTGCTACCAACGAAGAGGCTGTCAGAAAGCTTTTGCAGGTAAAAAATCGGCCGGATGATAAAGGCCTCATCATAATCATTTCAAGAATTGAACAGTTGTATGATTATGTAAATAAAATACCTGAAATTGCCTGGGATATTGTTGAATTTGCGGAAAAACCGCTTACTGTGGTTTATCCGGGAGGGAGAAATGTGGCAGCGCCGGTATTGGGGGCTGACGGAAGTATTGCTATTCGGCTGGTAAAGGACGAGTTTTGTAAAAAGCTGATTGATAAATTAGGCAAAGCCCTGGTTTCCACTTCAGCTAATATTTCCGGAGAACCTTCACCAAATGATTATAGTCAGGTCAGTGACGCTATCAAAGAAAGGGTAGATTATATTGTAAATTGGCGGCAAGGGGAAAAGTCTTCCAGGTCTGTTGCATCTACCATAATGCGCATTGACCTTGATGGTACCGTTAAGTTTATTAGAAAATAGATAACTGTCTGGCTGTTTAAGAAGAAATGAATTTCGTCGAAGTATTAGAAACCAATCCTATTTTTAAAATAATTACCAATAGTGCCAGAGAACTGAATGTTGATGCTTATGTAATTGGCGGGTATGTGAGAGACCTGATATTGGGCAGGCCATGTAAGGATATAGACATCGTATGTGTGGGGAGCGGTATTGCACTGGCACAGCAGGTAGCGAAAAATATATCTGAAAATGTGCAGGTAGCAACATTTAAAAATTTTGGTACTGCTATGCTTCGCTATGAAGATTGGGAAGTGGAGTTTGTGGGAGCGAGAAAGGAATCATATCAAAGAGACTCAAGAAAACCAATTGTAGAAGACGGGACACTGGAAGATGATCAAAACCGGAGGGACTTTACGATAAATGCATTAGCAATTAGTCTTCAAAGTGAAAATTATGGAGATATCCTGGATCCGTTTGAAGGACTAAAGGATATTAAACGCAAAATAATAAGAACCCCCTTAGACCCTAATATCACATTTTCAGATGACCCTTTGCGCATGATGAGGGCAATTCGCTTCGCTACTCAGTTAGGGTTTGATATTGAAGCAGAAACATTTCAGGCCATCATTGATAATAAAGAACGAATTGGAATAGTTTCGAAGGAAAGAATCAGTGACGAATTAAATAAAATCATACTTGCCTCAAAACCGTCTTATGGGTTTAAGTTACTTTACCATGCAGGGTTGTTACAGATAATATTTCCGGAGCTGGTAGCCTTGCAAGGAGTAGAAACCATTGATAACAAATCACACAAAGATAATTTTTATCATACACTTCAGGTACTCGATAATATCGCTGAAAACACTAATGATTTATGGGTTAGGTGGAGTGCTATCCTTCATGATATTGCCAAACCTCAAACTAAACGTTTTGATAAGAAGGCAGGATGGACTTTTCATGGCCATGAAGAGAAAGGTTCCAGAATGGTTCCTTATATCTTCCGGAGAATGAAGCTTCCGTTAAATGAAAAGATGAAAATGGTTCAGAAACTGGTGAGGCTTCATTTAAGGCCCATTGCTCTGGTGAAAGATGCAGTTACTGATTCGGCTGTTCGACGGTTGCTTTTTGAAGCAGGAGAGGACTTTGAAAACTTAATGATGTTGTGTCGTGCAGATATCACTTCGAAGAATAACATGAAGGTAAAAAGATATCTGGAGAATTTTGATAAGGTAGAAAGAAAGGTAAAAGAAGTAGAAGAAAAAGATTCGTTAAGAAATTTTCAACCGGTAGTAACCGGAGAGGATATTATGAAGGCCTTTAATCTCAAACCAGGAAGGATAGTAGGAGAGATCAAAACAGAATTGAGAGAAGCTATATTAGATGGGCTGGTGCCTAATGAATTTGAACCCGCATTTAAGTTTGTCTTAGAACTAGGTAGAGATAAATACAATTTAGAACCTCAGCAGTAAAATTTCTAAAATCTAAATCTCTAAATCCTGAGTTTAAAAGGTTAAATCTAAAGTATAATATTTATTTGATTGCCTGGTGGTTAATTAAATAACCATGGAAAAGAATCTTGTTCCTTGTAAAGCTTAGTGTTTTCTTTCAGATAAGTCTTACTTAATGCTTTTTGAAGTTTGAAATTTTTAATTTTGATTAAGCTTCAAGATGACACATTGCAATAGATGCCAGCTAAGATGAAACTCTTTGTTATTTTTTCTCCAGAAACAACTTTAACTTATACAGGTCAAAGTTCTTCACTTTTGGCTCGGAGGATAAAAGGTTTTCTTCTATTTTGCTCTGATTTAATTTATAGTAAAGAAGAAATAGTTTAGATAAACCAAGCCCCTTAAGAAGTTTAGAAGTTTTAATTAGTTTGGTATCGCTTCCATACCCTTCTTTTTTATATATGTTGTAAATGTTGTTAATGGCATGTTGGGTTTTTTCGAGAAACTGCTCTTTCTTATCAAGGCCAATATGTATTACGGGGTTATCAATATGCTTAACAGGTATCTTTCTTTCCTTTAGCGTATATCCAAATTTAGTATCTTCATGTCCATAAGTAGTAATGGATTCATCCAGCATGATATCCAGGAAAACACTTTTCCGAATAAACACATTGTTGAACATAAAACTATCGTAAGGCTTTTTGGTCCTTACGCTGGCGGCCTTCTCTTCTTTGGTTTTACCAACAAGCCAATGCAGCATATAGTCATCGTTGTGAGGAGGTTTTTCCTGATACCTTCTGCCACCTATTACTACCTGGCTATCCTGATGTTTTAAATAGTCTTCGAGAAATGTTTCGGATTCAACACCACTGTCACAGTCAATGAACAAAAGCCAGTTGTATCGCGCTTCTTTAGCCATCAGGTTTCTTATTTTGGATCGGCCAAGGTTAATGAGTAACTTCCTGTAAACTACATAAGGGTTAGTCGCTATTTCATTATTTCTTTTTTTGAATAAGTCAGAGGAGTGATCATCGTAGCAACGGATCTCTATGGCAATATCCAACTTTTTAGCCTGGGCCGTAAGATTTTTAACTAAGTCAGTAACGGTAAAATTATAGATCGGAATTAATATGGAAACTCCGGGTTGTTCAGTACTTTTATCTGAAGCTAAAGTAGTCTTTTGCTGAATCTCTGACCTTACCATTTTCAATTTTTAAAACTCTTGCAGGATATCTGTCAAGGAAAGTATGATTATGTGTTGCCATTAAAACTGCTGTTCCGCTTCGGTTAATTTCCTGGAACAGTTTCATAATTTCTTCTGCTACTTCAGGGTCAAGGTTCCCTGTAGGTTCGTCAGCAATCAGAATTATGGGTTCATTGATCAGGGCGCGCGCAACTACAATTCGCTGTTGTTCACCACCTGACAACTGGTGCGGCATTTTGTTTGCCGCAGCCCCAAGGCCTACACGCATCAAAACGTCTGCCAATCTTGCTTTTATGCTACCTTTGTTGGTCCAACCGGTGGCTTTCATTACAAAAGTCAGGTTTTCACCAACCGTTCTGTCATGTAGCAACTGAAAGTCTTGAAAAATGATTCCTATCTTTCTTCTAAGATAAGGTATTTGGGACTTTTTGATATTTTTTAAGTTGAAGTTTGCGACCTGGGCATCTCCTTTTAACACAGGAAGGTCTGCATATAGAGACTTAAGCAGAGAGCTTTTACCACTTCCAGTTCTGCCAATCAAATATACAAACTCTCCTTTGTGGATTGTAAAATTAATATCATGAAGGACTATATTATTTTCCTGGGCAATCTCTACATTGCTCATGGATACTACAAGGTTTGAGGTAAAATCCTTCATAAATAACTTTTTTCTGTAATTTGAATAAATTATTCAGTTTAATAAAAAATACAAATATCAAAAAAACAAAATTCAAACAAACTCCAAAAATTACAAACCAAAGATAATTAAATAGGCATTTGAAATTTGTTTGAATTTTATAGATTGTTATTTGGGGTTTTTAAACCAATAAATGCACTAATAGCAAGGCTTTTAGAACATTTATTGGTTGTTATCCAAAAGTTACCCATTTACCTTTTTATGATCTGCCAGGAATTTTTCCAGGCCACTATCCGTTAACGGATGCTTTAAAAGGGAAGTAATAACGTTCAAAGGGCAGGTGGCTACATCCGCGCCGATTTCAGCACATTGGATCAGGTGCATTGTATGTCTTATGGATGCTGCTAATACCTGAGTAGAATAGCCATAGTTTTGATATATATCAACGATTTGTGCAATAAGCTCTAAACCGTCAGTGGCAATATCGTCCAGTCTTCCGATAAACGGAGATACATAAGTAGCTCCGGCTTTTGCGGCGAGTAAAGCTTGTCCTGCGGTAAATACCAGAGTGCAGTTGGTTCTGATACCATTATCTGAAAAATATTTTATGGCTTTTACACCATCTTTGATCATTGGTACTTTTACCACTATTTTCTCATCAATAGTAACCAACTCTTCACCCTCTCTTATTATTCCTTCAAAATCAGTGGCGATCACTTCTGCACTTACGTCTCCATCCACTATATCGCAGATAGCTTTGTAGTGTGCAAAAATATTATTCTTTCCTTTAATACCTTCTTTTGCCATTAAGGAAGGGTTGGTTGTAACTCCATCAAGAACACCAAGCTCATGAGCTTCTTTTATTTCATTAAGATTGGCGGTATCAATAAAAAACTTCATATAATTAATTTTTGAGTAAATATATTCAGCAAAGATATAGGATTAAATGGGAGTATGCAAAGGAGCAAACTGAGAGATATAAAAATGACAACGGGTGTCGCACCGCTCAACCACCTACCCTTGCTCCTTTCCAGTCCTGGGGGAGTTCAGCAGGAGCTGGTCGCACCCGAATGTCAATGCAAATGTATTATAATTTCTTCACTGATTCCAAATTAAAACTCTATTTATTTTACTAATTAATCTTACTTTGCCCAATTTATTTATAGATGCAACTATATTCAAGTATTGGTAATGGAGTTTTCCTATTAGTAAAACCAGGTTAAGGCAGGGGAAGTTCATATAAAAAAGAAGCCGGAATTTTCTTCGGCTTCTTTTTAAGACTATTTGAAAAATAGAAAGCATAGAATAATTGTGGCCAAAAAAACTATTTTAAAAAGCCAGTTGACCAATAACTCCTTTTTTGATCTATTTTTCAACCGATAATTCTGTTCGATATGCATAAACTTTTCTTGTTTAGTTAGGGTAGTTATATATAATCTTTATTTTAAAGAGGTTACGGGTATTGTATCGAATTGCTGCTATAATTGTTACAGTAGTATCCTTTCCCAAGGTAAAATCTATAATGTAATCTGGGCAGCTTGGGTATTTTTAACGGAATTGTTTATAAAATCTGCTGCAGGATTGGCAGAAAGTGTAACTGTCTCATTCCCCTGCGTATTGCTTCGAAAAGTAAAGGGTGGATATTTAAAAATTTATATTTTTTAAATGAATAAAAATATATCTCTTATGCTTTTTAAATCAGTCTATAAGAGTTATTTTTCTCTGATTGAAGTAATTGTCTTGTATCTCGTAAAAAACATATTTTTCTTTTCCTTCTTTGCCGAGATTTCTAACTATCTTTGCAATAAATAGACGCAATTCTTGTTAGTGTATTGGAATAAGAATTGATAATAATTAGAGCTAAGTAAATAACAGGAACAAAAAATATGGCTGCTGTAACCAAAATTTATTACAGATGTATCAAAAAGCCTGTCGAGCTAAATCTGGAAGGCTTCGAGGTGAATAAAACTTATCGCGGAAGGTCGTTTAATAACCTTTGCGAAATATCCGTAGAATGGGCATCACATAAACCTACTTATTTGATTGAAAAGAAAGTTTTTGATCAGTATTTTGAGATTATTGATACGCCTGAATTGGTAAAAAAATAAGACTTATAAAAATTGTATATCAGGTGTAGTAAAACACCTGATATACCTTTAACTTTCCATTTTATATTTTCATTTTTTTAGGAAACTCACCCTCTAATTTCTACTAAGATTACATTCCAATTAATGATTGAATATGAGTTTTTTGTAATTAATTACCTAATTCAGGTAAAACCACTTTTTTATTTTCCCTTGAAAGATTTACTTTTACTGATTGTTCCAATGGATAAGTAATTGTATTTTTGCCACATGGCCGAAAAAATTTTAATTCTTGATTTTGGTTCACAATACACTCAACTTATAGCCAGAAGGGTAAGGGAGTTAAATGTATATTGTGAAATTCATCCTTTTAATAAGGTTCCTGAAATAGATCAATCAGTAAAAGGGTTAATACTTTCAGGTAGTCCCTGTTCTGTCAGAGAGTCCGGCGCTCCGGATGTAGACCTGACTGCGTTTAGAAAAAAAATACCCGTACTGGGAGTGTGTTACGGTGCACAGCTTATGGCCCATAAGGCAGGCAATGAGGTAATGCCTTCAAAAATTCGTGAGTATGGAAGAGCAAGGTTAAGTGAAATCCATTCTACGGATAAACTAATGAAGGAAATTACTCCGTTTTCACAAGTATGGATGTCTCACGGTGACACTATTTCCGGGCTGTCTGATGAATTTGAAATTCTGGCATCTACCGAAACGGTAAAGGTGGCTGCCTATAAAATTAAAGGTGAAGAAACCTACGGTATTCAGTTTCATCCGGAAGTGACCCACTCTCTGGAAGGAAAAACTATATTAAGAAATTTTGTGGTGCATATCTGCGGATGCAGTCAGGACTGGACACCGGATATGTTTATAGAGAGTACGGTTGAAGCGTTGAAAAAGCAGATAGGAAATGATAAAGTAGTATTAGGACTCTCCGGTGGAGTAGATTCCTCTGTTGCTGCAGTATTAATAGATAAAGCGATAGGTAAGAATCTTACCTGCATATTTGTTGATAATGGGCTTCTGCGCAAGAATGAATTTGAAGAGGTGTTGGAGTCATATAAGCACATGGGCTTAAATGTTATAGGTGTTGACGCAAAAAATAAGTTTTATGACTCGCTGGCAGGACTTTCTGATCCCGAAGCCAAAAGAAAAGCAATAGGAAAAACGTTCATCGAAGTTTTTGATGAAGAGGCGCATAAAATAACAGATGTGTCCTGGTTAGGGCAGGGGACTATTTATCCCGATGTTATAGAATCTGTTTCAGTTAAAGGGCCTTCAGCTACTATTAAATCTCACCATAATGTGGGAGGGCTTCCTGACTTTATGAAATTAAAAGTGGTGGAACCTCTTAAAACATTATTTAAGGATGAAGTAAGAGTAGTTGGAAAAACTTTAGGAATAGATGATAAAATCTTGCAACGGCATCCTTTCCCTGGCCCTGGTTTGGCTATACGTATATTGGGAGATATCACCAGGGAAAAAGTAGAGATATTACAGGAAGTCGACCATATTTTTATCAGTGGGTTGAAAAAGAAAAATCTTTATGATGATGTATGGCAGGCAGGAGCTGTATTACTTCCGGTAAAATCAGTAGGGGTAATGGGGGACGAAAGGACTTATGAAAATGTGGTGGCACTTCGTGCGGTTACAAGTTCTGATGGTATGACGGCTGACTGGGCTCATCTTCCTTACGATTTTCTGGCAGATATTTCAAATGAAATAATTAATAAAGTGAAAGGAGTGAACAGAGTGGTTTATGATATAAGCTCTAAACCTCCGGCGACTATAGAATGGGAATAAACCTTAAAATCAGCGCATGAGAAAAACGAAATATTCTTTAGTATTCATTTTCCTGGCTTTGTTTACCCTGTTAGCCAAAGGTCAAAATGAATATCAGACCAAGTATCTTCTGGGTAAAGATCTTATTAAGAATCAAAAATATTCTTTAGCCATGGAAGTATTCCTTCCTTTGACTAAGGATGCAGAAGATAATCCGTTTAAGGAATATGCCCATTACTTCTATGCTCTGGCAGGGTTAAAGGGAGGACAGTTGAATGAAGCCAGGCAAATGTTGCTTCAATTGATGGAGAAATATCCTCATTGGGTAAAGTTGTCTGAAGCTCATTACTTATTTTCCAATATATTGTTCGAACAAGAAAAGTATCGGGAGGGGGTAAAGTATGCCGACCTTTCCTTTGTTAAGGATATCAAGAAGGATGCGGAGCAGTTGAAAGAGTATTATGCCCAAAGGATGCCGTTAGATACTCTTATTGCTATTCAGAAAGACCTGCCTAAAGATGAAATACTGGCTAATGTTCTGGGACAAAGATTAAGCAAGCTGAAGCTGAATGAAAAAGATGAAATGCTTTTGAATTTTCTGATTCAGGAGTACAAGCTTAATATCAAGAAAACCGAAAGAACAGGAAAGATTAAAGATGTATATAATGTCGCTATACTATTTCCATTTCATTTTAATGAGTTAAAAGTAAGTACAGCTAAAAGAAGCAATCAGTATGCTTTGGAAATGTACGAAGGCATTAAAATGGCAGTGGATTCTCTTAATAAAAAAGGTACCAAAATAAATCTGTATGCTTACGATACAGAGAAAGAAAATGATAAGGTAGCGAAAATTCTTGCCCTGCCCGAGTTTAAAAATATAGACCTGATTATAGGCCCTGTATTCCCTAACCATATTCCTCTTGTTTCGGAGTTTGCAGTAAAGAATAATATTACCTTTGTGAATCCGCTTTCTGCTAATTCAAAATTGTTGGAAGGAAGTGAAAATCTTCTATTATTTCAGCCGGTATTGGAATCCATGGCAGGAGAAGTAGCGAGATTATCAAAAGACCGATTTATCCGCAAAATACCTTTAGGAGAAGAACCTAAAAAAAGCGGTAATAAGAATAACATAACAGTTACAGCTACTCCTGACAGTACTAAAAATGTAATCATATTTTACGGAGAAGATATAAAGGACTCTTTGCTTGCTGCATTGTATAGAGATTCCATTACATTGGCCGGATTTAATGTGGTAGATTATGAATTGGTTTCCCGGACAACTATCGCTAACTTAAAAAATATTCTTGCAGATTCTCTCAAGCTTACTCAGGTAAGCCATGTCTTTATTCCTACTTCTGATCAGGTAGTGGCTGCCAACCTGATAAGTTCCATGGAAATAAGCCAACAAAGTATACCTGTAGTAACTTACTCCTCATGGCTTGAGTTTCCTTTACTGACCTATGAACAATTCGAAAGAAGGAAAGTGCATTTCATTTATCCCGAATACGTAGATTATAACGCAGCATTATATAAATCTTTTACTAATCTATACATTGAAAACAACAGGACTTTCCCGGATAATTTTACATACACCGGATATGATTTGATGAGTTTGTGTGGTAAGGCTTTAATTGATTATGGTACTTATTTTGAAAAAGGACTGTCTTCTAAAGGCTTTATTAAAGGAAAGATTTTTCAGGGCTTTGATTATTCTAATACCAGATACAATGCCTATGTTCCAGTGACTACTTTTGAAAATAAGAAATTAGTGGTTACCAATCCGGGAAAAACAACTTTAAAGTAATATTAAAAACATACTTTTCATGAAAACAGATATAAGCAAAGGATTATTTGAGAAAGCAAAAGGGCTGATTCCAGGAGGAGTTAATTCTCCGGTGAGGGCATTTAAAGCTGTGGGTGGAGATCCTTTATTCATTAAGTCTGCCAAAGGCGCTTACCTGTTTGATGAAGATGGAAATAAGTTTATTGAATTCATAAATTCATGGGGGCCGATGATTCTCGGCCATGGGCATGAATTGATTGAAAAGGCAGTGAAAGATGCTGTCTCGGGTTCGCTTTCATTTGGAGCCCCTTCACGAAGAGAAGTAGAGATAGCAGAGCTGATTATCTCTATGGTACCATCTATAGAGAAAGTCCGAATGGTAAACTCAGGTACAGAAGCTACCATGTCAGCAATACGGGTAGCGAGAGGATATACAGGAAGAGATAAAATCATCAAGTTTGAAGGATGCTATCATGGGCATGGTGACTCTTTTTTAATAGCGGCTGGAAGCGGAGTAGTAACTATGGGTACTCCGGACAGTCCGGGGGTAACTCAGGGAGTGGCGAATGACACCCTCACGGCTCCTTATAATGACCTGAATGCAGTAAAAGAATTAGTGGATTCCAATAAAGGTAAAATTGCTGCAATTATTATTGAGCCCGTAGCCGGAAATATGGGGTGTGTATTACCTAAACCCGGATTTTTGGAGGGTTTACGTTCATTGTGTGATAAAGAAGGTATTGTACTGATTTTTGATGAGGTAATGACTGGCTTCCGTCTTGCCAAAGGTGGTGCTCAGGAGTTATTTAACATTAAGGCAGATCTTACCACTTTAGGAAAAATTATTGGAGGAGGAATGCCAGTTGGTGCTTATGGGGGCAAGAAAGAAATCATGGATTGTGTTTCCCCAGCCGGGCCGGTATATCAGGCTGGTACTTTGTCGGGAAATCCGGTAGCTATGGCTGCAGGTTTGGCTATGTTAAACTATCTGAATGTACATAATGAAGTTTATACTCAACTTGGTGATATAACCGGTTACCTTGTGAATGGTATCAAGAATAATCTGAATAAGTTGGGTATTAACTATACTATTAATCAGATAGGTTCTATGTTTACTCTATTCTTTACGGATAAAGAAGTAAACGATTTCGAATCAGCGAAATTGTCGGATAGAGAAATGTTTGGGAAGTACTTCCGTGCTATGCTGGAGAGAGGAGTTTATCTGGCCCCGTCACAATTCGAAGCATTATTTGTATCACAGGCTATCACCAGAGAGCTTGCCGATGAAGTGATCAATACCAATTATGATGCTTTGAAATCTATTTTGCAAAAAGGATAACGTTAAAATAAGTTTAAATGAAAATAGCAATCATTGGTGGTGGCAATATGGGCGTAACTTATGCCCGTGCATTTGTCAGGAGCAATATAGTTAAAAAGGAAGATCTGGTAATAGTTGAAAAGCATCCTGAAAAAAGAGAGGAACTGAAACAGGAGGGAGTAGCCAGGCTAAAACCGGAAGTGGATGAGGAGTTGAAAGAAATGGAGATAATTATTGTGGCTGTGAAACCACAAGACTTCAAGGCGCTCGCGCTGGATCTTAAAAAAAATATGAGGCCCGAGCAACTGCTGATATCCATCATGGCAGGTATAAAAATAGAATTTATTAGTAATCTGCTTGGCCATGAAAATGTAGTTCGGGCTATGCCTAATACTCCTGCTCAGCTTGGTTTTGGAATTACGGCTTTTACAGTAAATAAAGACTCCTCTTTTGAGAATATAAGCATAGTAGATACTTTATTGGAAACCACCGGTAAGTCTATTTTTATGAAAGATGAAGCATTGCTGGATGCCGTGACTGCTTTGAGTGGAAGTGGCCCTGCTTATTTTTATTACTTTGTAAAACATATGATTGAAGCAGGTAAGCGAATGGGCATAGAAGAACCAGTGGCAGCTATGCTCGTAAAGCAAACAATGCTTGGATCATTTCAGATTATGAATAATTCTAAGCAGACATTGGATGAAATGATTAAAAGTGTTGCTTCCAAAGGTGGAACAACAGAGGCTGCTTTAAAGACCTTTGATGATTGCAAAGTAGGAGAACATATTATTAAGGCGTTGGAAGCGGCAGAAAACAGAGCGAAAGAATTAAGCAACGGATAACTTAATAAATATAAACTTACATTCTATTCAGCGTAATTAGTATATATGTACCAATTACGCTTTTTTATTTTTATATCCTTTCTATAACTCTTTCCCAACCCAAGAGGCTTTAAACAAAATTTTCAATATCCCGGTTCTACTTTTGAGTTGATTAATGTGTGTGATATGAAGATACATAAAATAGTATTAGTGTTATTATTTACAACAGGATTAACATGTAGTGGCAGTATAGCGCAAAATGTGGGTACAGCAAGCATGGAAGAAGAACAAGTGAGTACCTGCAATAACATTATGCTTCAAAGGCTCAATATGCAAACAAGCCGAATGAAGGAAATTCTTAATTTGTCCGAAGAGCAGGAGCAGCAAATTTTACGAATAAATCAAAAGGCTTTAGCTGACCTTGAACTAGCCAAGGCAGAATTAAAAGACGAGAACAGGGACTTTGACAAAAGATTGCACCGAATTGAATCTAAAAGAGATTATCAGCTTCAGAATGTGTTAAGCAGAGATCAGTTTCAAAAGTATAAATCCATTAAATCCACCGATTCGGTTATTGGCTTGCAAATGTATAAGGAGCTTCCACTTAACTTTGATCAGGGAGCTATAATTTCTTATCAGGGACATCCCAGAGCTTCCGACAACGAAGAAGCCATAATACAGTATAGCGGTACCGCTTATGCTTCCATAGAAGATTCTATTTCCATGTATCAAAATGCTAATGAAGGTTTGGCATCGGCCGATACCATATTTCATTCCGTATGC
>DATCKK010000562.1:0-1777 GCA_036562325.1 Cytophagaceae bacterium
CGGTGCTACTTCCAGAATTATTGATTAGATTAACCAATCGAATTAAGTCTTTACTAGCATTACTACTTAAAATAACCAATTGTCCGTCTCGTTCCTCAATTTCCACCTTCTTGCCATCTGTTCCTTTGAACTCCTCGCCCGTTGGGTCAATAAACTTCAGTGGATTATTTCTGGTATAGACATAAAGATTTATTGCCTGTGGGTCAACCAATCTTTCCTTTGTCATCATTATCGGATCGGGTGAAGTAAAGCGTCCGTGAGAACTTCCGAAATATCTTGCGACTGCATAATCGAGACTTGTTTCATTATCCCGTTCATATGCGGTTATGAACGCGCAGTTTGATTTTTTCCTCAATCGCGGTTTTTACTTTTTTCTGAGTTTTCAATTTTCAAAGAACCAAAATGAACTCTTTCTCTTTATTTTATTTCCTTGAGGTTAATATTTTTAAAAAATAAAATCCAAATAAAGACCTGTCCCATTAAATACCAAAGGAGAGGAAACAGAATACTTGTTGGCGATACTGACCAAGTTTTAATCAAATACGGGAAATCATCATTCCACCACAAAATCACAAAGATTGCTGTAACAGAATAATGAACCAATGCCGTTAGTAAAAAAAACATTTTAAAGGTAACTGAATACAGATACTCGGTCAGTGCAAAAAGCATTGGATAGATTAACAATCCCAAACCATAAGGCATAGCTACTGAAAAGAAGATATATGAACCGTGTCCGTAGCCAGCGGCTCTAAAAGCCAAAAATAAAAATATTCCGGCAAAAATAAACCCCCATAAAATTTTAATTTTCATAATTCACCTTTAATTATTTTTTGTAAGATTTTACTCTTCTTCCTCATTTCTGACTCTTCGCGTCTTCATTTTCATTGTCTTTGTTGGAGTTGACTTATCTTTCTGAATATCACGACCATTTTGAATTTTTTGTCTGATTTGTTGAGCTAGTTCTTGCTTCTTCTTTGGGTCAGTTTCTCTGACCCATTTGCCAATCAATCCTTTGATTGCATTATAGGAGATTGGTTTATAAAGTGTCCCGTCATTTTTAGACATGATATTTCTAGCTGAAACTAATCTGTCATAAGTATCCCTTGCCATGATTTCAGCCTTTGCCGGATCGTTGTAAGTCTTATCAACACCATGCCCAGCTGTAATATGACCCGTCCAGATTCCATAACCATCGTGTGAAAATGAGTCTTGTTGAGCGTGAAGAAACACTCCTAATAAATCTAGGGCTTTATTTTCGTTACTGCGAAATGTGGCGTTATTTTCAAAGGCTGACCACAGTTGGTCTCTACGTTCCTGAGTTGTGAAATGATAATCCTCTCTGACTTGTGCGCTTCTAAACGGGTTTGTGAATGGATTATCGTCAACTCCTTGATTTGCATTTGCGATTCTCGTAGATTGTGATGCCGAAAACCCTGCCGCATACGCAAGCAGATTCGTTAAATCTCTGTGGACATCTTCCTCATATTTACCAGTTTTATCAATATACCTAAGGGGATTATTTAAACAATACTGATACTTATTTAAGGTTTGAGGATTGTTTAAATCAGGTCCAACAGAGTCAACGGAGGTAAATCTTCCTAACTTACCCGTATACATCCGCGCCTGAGCAAAATCAAGTTCAGTTTCAGTATCGCGTTCATATGAAGTAAATTGTTTTCTGACTGTATCCGCCCCGTAACTCACTCTTAAGATTTCCTCACCGAACGGCTGATAATCGTGTCGTGCCCTCACCGCCCCGTTCTGATCGGTGTTGATG
>DATCKK010000565.1:0-3093 GCA_036562325.1 Cytophagaceae bacterium
GAGGAAGGATATTATGAAGAGCAGGAATCAGGAGAGGAAGATCAGATTTCTGATGAGGAGTGGGTAGTGAAAGTGGTGAACAAGGAACCTGAAGTTAAAAAAGGCTTGTCGCTTCAATTAGAAACTCCGGTGGAAGAGGGAGAAGAAGCAGTTGAAGAAGGAGGAGAAGGCGAATATGAATACGAGTATGAGTATGAAGAGGAAGGAGAAGAAGGTACGGAAGAAGATGAGCCTGAATTTGTGGTAGAAACACCGGAAGAAGAGAAAGTTATTTCTGCTAAAATAGAAAACTACGATCCGACGCTGGATTTGTCTTCCTACAAATATCCCCCTATAGATCTATTGTCGGATCCTGAGCCAAGTAAGGTACAGGTAACGAAAGAAGAACTGGAGGCCAATAAGGATAAAATCGTTGAAACACTGGCTCATTATAGTATAGGCATCAGTAGTATTAAAGCAACTATTGGTCCTACAGTAACCTTATATGAAATAGTACCGGATGCGGGAATTCGTATATCCAAAATCAAAAACCTGGAAGATGATATTGCGTTGAGCCTTGCCGCTTTGGGTATTCGAATTATAGCCCCGATTCCGGGTAAAGGAACCATCGGTATTGAAGTACCTAACAAAAACAGGGAGATGGTTTCTATTAAGTCTATTCTTTCTACCGAGAAATTCTTAAAAACAGACAAAGAGCTGCCTATTGCCTTTGGAAAAACCATTTCTAACGAGGTTTTTGTCATAGATCTGGCTAAAATGCCTCACCTGTTGATGGCAGGAGCTACCGGACAAGGAAAATCAGTTGGGTTAAATGTTCTTTTATCGTGTTTGTTGTATAAGAAACATCCGTCTCAGCTAAAATTTGTACTGGTAGACCCTAAAAAGGTGGAATTGTCTTTATTTAATAAAATAGAAAGGCATTTCCTGGCCAAACTGCCTAATAGTGAGGAAGCAATCATTACGGATACCAAAAAAGTAGTTCATACGCTGAACTCTTTGTGTATAGAAATGGATAACCGGTATGATTTGCTGAAGGATGCCAACTGCAGGAATTTAAAAGAATATAATAAGAAATTTGTCGAAAGGAAGTTAAATCCGAACGAAGGCCATCGTTTTATGCCTTATATCGTGTTGGTAATAGATGAGTTGGCAGATTTGATGATGACGGCAGGAAAAGAAGTAGAAACTCCTATTGCCCGATTGGCACAGTTGGCCAGAGCGATTGGTATTCATCTGGTTGTGGCTACTCAACGGCCTTCGGTTAATGTTATCACCGGTATTATTAAAGCCAACTTCCCGGCTCGTTTATCTTTTAAGGTAACTTCTAAAATAGATTCGAGAACCATTCTCGATACCGGAGGGGCGGAACAATTAGTAGGCCAGGGAGATATGTTGTTTTCACAGGGTTCGGAACTAATTCGATTGCAATGTGCTTTTGTAGATACTCCGGAAGTTGAAAATGTATGTGAGTATATCGGAAGCCAACGAGGTTACGAAACTGCTTATATGCTACCGGAATACAGTGATGATGATGAGGCGGAGGATAAAGGAGAATTCGATTTTTCGCAGAGGGATTCCTTATTTGAAGAAGCTGCACGCATCATTGTGGCACACCAACAAGGAAGTACTTCATTATTACAACGAAGATTAAAATTAGGGTATAACAGGGCTGGAAGGCTTATTGATCAGTTGGAGTCTGCGGGAATAGTAGGCCCGTTTGAAGGAAGTAAGGCGAGAGAGGTATTAATAAGAGATGAATATAGTTTGGAACAATTATTGAATTCACTTAACGAAAAAAGTTAAAGGTTATAAAAAAGAAGGTAATGAAAAGAATATTTAGCATGATGCTGGCAATAATAACTACAGCCGGCGTATTGGTAGCTCAGCCCAACACCAAAGATCCGAAAGCAGGTGCTATACTCGATGAAATGAGTAAAAAATACAAGGAGCTACCTTCTTTCAAGGCAAAATTCGCCTATACATTAGAAAGCCCCATGGCCAATATGAAGGAAACCTCGGAAGGTGAAATAATTGTAAAAGGGGGAAAATTCCACCTGAAAATGGGCGGGCAGGAAATCATTAACAACGGAACTACAGTCTGGACATATCTGAAAGATGCCAATGAAGTTAACGTTTCTTCTTATGAGCCGGATGAAGACGATATTACTCCGACTAAAATATATAGTATTTATAAAAATGGTTACAAATACTATCATGTAGAAGAAGTAACCATTGCCGGAAAAACTTATGATGTAATCGAGTTGGTTCCGGAAAACCTGAAAACATCTCTTATCAAAATAAGAATGGAGATAGATAAGAAGGAAAAGACCATTAAGGGCTGGAAAATATTCGAGAAAAACGGAAACAGATATACGTACGAAGTGAAATCGTTTGACCCCAACTACAAAGCAACAGATGCTGAATTTAACTTCGATACCAGCAAATACCCTAAAGTTGAAGTAGTAGATTTGAGATAGTAATAAGGAATTTTAATATATTGCAGAGCCGTTTTATTTTTAAAGCGGCTCTTTTTTTATTTTATATCATGACTAAAAAAGAGCTATTCGATAATATTGTTAAGAAGAACTCCTATCTCTGCGTTGGATTGGACACGGATATTAATAAAATACCTGCCCATTTGAAAAAGGAGAAGGACCCGGTATTTGAGTTTAATAAACAAATCATTGATGCAACGGTAGACCTTTGTGTTGCCTATAAACCTAATATTGCTTTCTATGAAGCATTGGGTGCTAAGGGATGGGAGAGTTTGCAGAAGACAGTAGAATACATTCCTAAAGGTTTGTTTACCATCGCCGATGCCAAACGTGGCGATATTGGCAATACTTCATCTCTTTATGCCAGGGCGTTTTTTGAAAATATGAATTTTGACTCTGTTACCGTAGCACCATATATGGGGGCGGATTCCGTAAAGCCATTTCTGGAGTTTAAAGGAAAGTGGGTTGTTTTACTGGCACTAACTTCTAATGCAGGGGCAGAAGATTTTCAGAAACTACCTACGGATGATGGCGCTTTGTATCAGCAAGTACTCAGAAAGAGCCAACAGTGGGGAGATGCTGACAACATGATGTATGT
>DATCKK010000566.1:0-18425 GCA_036562325.1 Cytophagaceae bacterium
GATCAAATACCATCCTGTTTTTTTTTAGTCCCTTTTAAATTAAGCAGAAAAAACTATCAGTAATTATAAAAAAGTTATTGCTGATACATCACAAAATTAATTTGTTTTAACCGCTCATCTAACTATGTGAAATATTGTAGATTCTCATTTTTTCCTTTGATATATTTTTCACTTACGTAACAAATAGAGCCTGATTTACAGCACCTTTTTCTTTAATTGGTCTATGTTTTTTTTCAATGAATTGTTAAGTTATTTCAATTTGGAAAACTATATTTATTGATGTTTTAGATATTCTATAAACCCTAATTTTAATTATTGAAGTATTTATTTAAAGGATCATGAAGAGAATTTTAACTTATTATTTCACCTTATTTTTTCTATTTATATTGTGTTCGGCAAATCAGCCTAATGGTGAAAGTCAGACAAATATGGTGAATGCAAAATATGGCTCTAACGATCAGGAAATAGAGCGTAAGGTCGAAGAGTTATTGGCTAAAATGACTTTGGAAGAAAAAGTTGGGCAAATGACTCAGCTTACTTTGGATGCTATTTCCAAAGGAGAGTTTCATGATGCTAATAAGCCAATGGAAATAGATGAAGAAAAGTTAAAAAAAGCTATTCTTCAATATCATGTTGGATCAATATTAAATACCGGCGCATATACATTAAGCAGGGAAAAGTGGTATGAGATAATCGGGCGGATTCAGGAAATGGCTACTAAAGATACCAGATTGAAAATACCGGTTATATACGGTATTGATGCTATTCACGGAGCTAATTATACAGTAGGTGCCACTTTGTTTCCTCAGGAGATAGCTTTGGCAGCTACCTGGGATCCAAAGTTTGCTGAAAAAGGAGGAGAAATTACTGCCTATGAAGTGAGGGCATCCGCCATTCCCTGGAATTTCTCTCCGGTACTTGATCTGGCAAGGCAGCCATTGTGGTCAAGAGTATTTGAAACATTTGGAGAAGATCCTTATCTGGCAACTCAGATGGGGTTGGCGATGGTTAAAGGTTATCAAGGGGAAAATGTAAACCATCCTGAAAAAGTAGCAGCATGTTTAAAGCATTATGTAGGGTATAGCTATTCCTTCTCCGGTAAAGATAGAACACCTATATATATGCCTGAATGGATGTTAAGAGAGTACTTTCTTGCTCCATTTAAAGCAGCCATTGAAAATGGAGCCCAGACGGTTATGATTAATTCTGCTGAAATAAATGGTGTTCCTGTTCATGCCAATAAATATCTGTTAACAGACCTCTTGAAAGAAGAGCTTAAGTTTGATGGTTTTTCAGTAACAGATTGGGAAGATATTGTAATGCTTCATACTGTACATAAAGTAGCACCGACTATGAAAGATGCTGTAAAGATTGGGGTTAATGCGGGTATTGATATGAGTATGGTGCCTTATGATTTTGCATTCTCTGAACATCTTGTCGAGTTAGTAAAAGAAGGGCAAGTATCAATGTCCAGAATCGATGATGCTGTAAGAAGGATATTAAGAGTAAAGTTCCGTTTAGGGTTATTTGAGAAACCCTATTACCCAATGACGGATTATCCAAAGTTTGGCTCTGCAGAATTTGCACAGGCTAATTATGAAGCCGCATTGGAGTCGGTTACCTTATTGAAGAATGAAGGAAATGTATTGCCTTTGGATAAAAGCAAAAAGTATCTGCTAACTGGTGTAGGTGCCAACTCACTTAATTACTTAAATGGTGCATGGACACATACCTGGCAAGGGGTAGATCCTCAATACAATACAAAGGGTAAGAAAACCATACTTGATGCAGTGAAAGATAAAGTAGGAGCCAAGAATGTGAAATATGTAGAAGGTACTACCTACGATAAAGATGTTAATACTTCCGAAGCAGTAAAAGCGGCGCGTTCGGTAGATGCAGTAATAGTGGTGCTGGGTGAAATTCCAAGTACGGAAAAAGTGGGAGATATTGAAGATTTGACTATGCCTGAAGCTCAACTGAACCTGGTTAAAGAAATAGCAAAAACCGGTAAGCCGATAGTGTTAGTATTGTTGGAGTCACGTCCAAGGATAATAAGAACGATCGAGCCACTTGCCAAAGGAATTATTAATGGTTACCAGCCGGGAGACGAAGGGGGAAGAGCAATTGTTGAAGTGTTGTTTGGTGATTATAATCCTAGCGGGAAACTTCCTATTACTTATCCGAGATATCCGAATTCATTGGTGCTGCACGATCATAAATTTTCTGAAAAGAGAGATAAGCATTTTGGCCTGAATGCCTATAACCCACAATGGGATTTTGGATTTGGGTTAAGTTATACTACGTTTGCCTACAGCGATCTTAAGTTGAGTTCTAATACTTTAAAAGGGGATGAAAAACTAAGTGTTTCCGTGAAAGTAACTAATACCGGGAAGATAGCAGGTAAAGAAGTGGTTCAATTATATACAAGAGATGAGTATGCTTCTGTTACTCCCAATGTTAAACGATTAAGAAGATTTCAAAAGATAGCTTTAAATCCGGGAGAAAGTAAAACAGTAACTTTTACTATTGATAAAAACGATCTGGCTTTTGTTGATATGAATAACCAATGGATTACTGAACCTGGTGCGTTTAAGGTAATGATTAGCGATCTTACTGCAGACTTTGAGTATATCGAGTAACAGTTACTTTTCTTATAGATAAAAAGCCCATGTTAGCCATGCTAATATGGGCTTTTTCTATTATGTTAAAAACAGGATTTTGTTAAATAACTTGATAATATATTTGTATCATTTCTGTTTAAGTAAATAAAATAGCTGGAGAATATTTTTGTATTCATTGCGGGGATTATAATTTAAGCTTAACATCTGTGTATTGTTTTTTATTTTAGATTATATTCACACACAAATGATTGAATTAAAGGATATTCATAAGTATTACTCAACCGGAAGCAATCAACTTTATGTGTTAAAAGGCATTGATCTTTTGGTTAATGAAGGAGAGTTTGTTGCCATTATGGGCTCTTCCGGATCAGGTAAGTCTACTTTGTTGAATATTCTTGGTATTCTGGATTCTTATGATAAAGGAGAATATTTGCTCGGAGGTACTTTGATTAAAAACCTTTCCGAGTCTAGAGCTGCACAATATCGTAACCGGTTTATTGGATTTATCTTTCAGGCATTTAATCTTATCTCATTTAAAACAGCATTGGAAAACGTAGCACTTCCTCTATACTATCAGGGTGTTTCCAGAAGTAAGAGGAATGAAATGGCTGCGGAATATCTTAAAAGAGTTGGCCTTCTTGATTGGGCGGGCCATTATCCCAATCAGTTGTCAGGAGGGCAGAAACAGAGAGTGGCAATAGCGCGGGCACTTATTACAAACCCAAGAGTTATTTTAGCAGATGAACCTACCGGGGCGTTGGATACACAAACTTCTTATGAGGTAATGGAACTGTTCAAAGAAATCCACTCACAAGGCAAAACAATTGTAGTGGTAACGCATGAAAATGATATAGCGGCTATGACTCAAAGGGTAATTCGATTAAAAGATGGATTGATTGTTAGGGAAAATGAAGTCGCGGATAAGTTATGAAGGGGATATTTGATATTGATAAATGGCAGGAAATATACAACACAGTAAGAAAGAATAAACTGCGTACTTTTCTTACTGCGTTTGGAGTAGCTTGGGGTATATTTATGTTGGTTTTACTGTTGGGGGCAGGTAAAGGGTTGGAAAATGGTGTATTGGGAATGTTTGGAAATATGGCTAAGAACAGCATGTGGGTTTGGGGAGGAAAAACGGGTGTCCCTTATCAGGGGTTAAAACCCGGGCGGTGGATTTCTTTTACCAATGAAGATTACGAGGCTATTAAGAGGGAGATCCCGGAAGTAAAATATCTCGCTCCCAGCACAAGGTTAGGAGGAGAGTTTATTGTTAGTTATAAGAATAAGAACGGTTCGTACCAGGTATCAGGAGAATATCCGGATATTGCTAATATTAAAGCAATGAATTACCCATCCGGAAGATTTATAAATGATATTGATATAAGAGAAAAACGAAAGGTGGCAGTGTTGGGAGAAAGGCCTGTGCAAATTCTTTTTGGAGGTGAGGATCCGGTTGGGAAGTATATCAAAATCAAAGGCGTTTACTTTTTGGTGATAGGGGCTTTTACGGTTGAAAACACAGGCGGAGACGGTAGAGGCGATGCGGAAAAAATATTTATCCCATTATCTACTTTGCAGCAAACATTTAACGAACCTAACAGGATTCATGTATTTGGCATAACACCAAAAGAAGATGTTCCCGCAGAGCTGGTAGAGCAAAAGGTAAAGTCATTGTTGGCTACAAGACATAAAGTAGCTCCTTCGGATGAAAAGGCAATAGGGGCCTGGAATTCAGGGAAGGAAATCTTAAAATTTCAGGCTTTGTTCTTTGGTATAAAGGTATTTGTGTGGGGGGTAGGAGTTCTCACAATTATTGCCGGTATTGTTGGTGTCAGCAATATTATGTTGATTATTGTTAAAGAAAGAACGAAAGAGATTGGTATACGAAAAGCTTTAGGAGCTACACCCGGATCAATCGTAAGTTTAATTATTTTGGAGTCGGTAGTAATTACTTCCTTTTCCGGTTATATAGGCTTAGTGACGGGAGTTGCCGTGCTAGAAGCTGTTCGAAGTTTTATGGAAAGTGCGGGTGCTAAAAATGAATTCTTTTCCAATCCGGAAATAGATATTTCCATTGCTTTATATGCCACAGCAATACTCGTAATAGCAGGAGCTTTTGCCGG
Organism: Cytophagaceae bacterium; assembly: GCA_036562325.1. GTDB lineage: Bacteria > Bacteroidota > Bacteroidia > Cytophagales > Cytophagaceae > DATCKK01. The sequence continues at coordinate 4,748 of DATCKK010000566.1, forward strand.
TCTCATTCCAGCAGGAAAAGCAGCCAGAATTAATCCTATTGAAGCGTTAAGAAGTGAATAGAATGTTGTATTTATGAAACGAATTATTTCTATTGTTATAGCGATATTTTTTCTTGTTCTGTTTATCGGGACTATGGTCTTTTTATATAATAAGTCTCAGGCAGTACCTGAGGTTTATGCTACAGAAAAACCTGCTATAGTAAATATTATTAAGAAAACAGTAGCAACTGGTTCTGTAAGCCCTCGTAAGGAAATAGCTGTAAAATCACAGGTTTCAGGAGTGGTAGACCAGTTAATGGTTGAGCCCGGAGATTATGTAAAGGCGGGACAGCTCATTGCCAGGATCCGAATTATTCCTAATATGGTTAATCTGAATAATGCAGAAAGTAATTTAAATAAAGCCAGAATAAGTTATGAAGAAGCTAAACGGGAATATGATCGAAATGAACAGTTACACAAAGAAAAATTGATTTCTGATTATGAATTTAATCAATTTGCCGTAGTATTAAAAAGAAGTAAAGAAGAACTGGATGCGGCCGAAAATAATTTGCAGTTGATAAAAGAAGGAGTCGCAAGGAAATCCGGACAGGCGTCCAACCTGGTTAAGTCAACGGTAGACGGAATGGTGCTTGATATACCGGTAAAGCAGGGGAGCTTTGTGATAGAGAGTAATACATTTAATGAGGGGACTACCATTGCCTCTGTAGCTGATATGTCCGAAATGTTATTTGTTGGTAAGATTGATGAATCTGAAGTTGAGAAATTACAGATAGGAATGGAGTTGAATTTATATATTGGAGCAGTAGAAGATAAGACTTATAAGGCAAAGCTTGAATTTATTTCGCCCAAAGGAGTAGAAGACCAGGGAACAGTCCAGTTTGAAGTAAAAGCCGCAGTAATGCTTGGTAAAGACGATTTCATCAGGGCCGGTTATAGTGCGAATGCCGATATAGTACTGGATAAAAGAGATAGTGTATTAGCTATAAAAGAAAGTTTACTTCAGTTTGATAATGGAAATCCCTTTGTGGAAGTGGAAACTCAACCTCAAAGATTTGAAAAGAGAGCGTTGAAGCTTGGTTTGTCAGATGGACTTTGGGTTGAGGTGCTTTCAGGGATAACAGCAAATGATAATATCAAAGTGGTGTTAAAGTAAACGAATTAAGCTTTTGTATACCTCCGGATTCTTTTGTGATCGCCATCATTTCTTTAAACATTGTGCTTATGATATAGCATTAGTTGTTGTTATTTAACTATAATGACTCTTATGAGTTTTATACTTTTAGGTTAGTAAAACTGGTTTATAAAGTTTTAATTGAGAACTTAATAATGAAAGGAATCATTGCAGTATCAGGGTTGCCGGGAGTAGGGAAAAGTTTTTTTGCCAGACACCTCGCGGAAAAATTGAAAGCTGCTTATCTGAGTACTGACACTCTTCGAAAAGAAATTATTCCCAGCCGGACATACTCGGAAAAGGAAAAAACGTTGGTATATAACGAATTGGTTAATCGGATAAATGCTCTGGAAGATAAGGATTGGATAGTGGTGGATGCAACCTTTCACAAAAATGAAAATCGGGCCAGGGTGGAGGAAATTGCTCAAAAGAAAGGTGTTCGATTATTCTGGATAAAGGTAACGGCTTCAGAAGAAACCATTAGAGAAAGAGTAAGTAAGCCTCGTCCGGATAGCGATGCTAATTTCGCAGTTTACCAAAAAATAAAAGAAGCTTTTGAGGATTTTCAGACACCGGTATTAATCTTAAACTCCGATCATCAGTCTGTTGATTCAATGATTTGGGAATCGTTAATATATACAGGCAATGAACGAGGCTGATATCTCAAAACTCTGCGATTATCTATCCCGCAGGGAACAACAAATAGCAGAAGTATTTGAAACTCACATTTCCTGGGTTATTTTATCGGGTAGTTATGCTTATAAAATTAAAAAACCGATAGTAACTACTTTTTTAAACTTTAAAACACTAGCCAGCAGGAAGTCACTTACAGAAAAGGAGCTTAGGCTAAATAAAAGACTTGCACCGGATGTATATATCGCTGTTAAGCCGGTTATTAAAATTGGGCGTGATATAGTGATAGGAGCAAGTAAAGAGGGGAAGGTAATCGACTACGTTTTGGTAATGAAAAGGCTGGATAATGCCAAAAGGATGGATAGGAGATTAGCGGAGAATAAGGTAAGCAAAGCAGATATAATCAGAATTGCCAGGAAGTTATCTATCTTCCATTCAGAGGCCAGGCCGGTTAAAAAGGGAATTGATATCAATTCTTATGTTCAGACATTTGATGATTTGGGCGCGATGGCCGGGGAAGCTGAGAAATACCTGGGAAAGAAGTATGAAAAACTTATTGCGGAATCGATAAGGGAAAATCACCGGTTTATAAATAGTTATCAGTCTGAATTGCAGTTAAGGATTAAAAATGGTTTTGTTAAAGATGTTCATGGTGACCTTCACACTGCCAATATATTTCTTTATAAAGATCCGGTTATATATGACTGTATAGAATTTAATGATTCTTTTCGTAGAATTGATTTACTTAGTGAAGTGGCGTTCTTATGTATGGATATGGAAAGATGGGAGAGGGTAGATCTTTCCGAATTATTTTTTCGTGAATATTTAAAGTGTATGGGATGGAAGCTGAGTTCAGAGGAATTAAATATCTTTAACTACTACAAATCCTTAAGGGCAAACATAAGAGCGAAAGTGTGCCTGACAAGAATGAATCAGATATCTGATAAAGAAATTCTGAAGCGTGAGGTTAGATCATGTAAGAAGTATCTTGAATTGATGAAGAAATATATGTCTGGTATAAAATAAAAAAGGAGGCTATGGCCTCCTTTTTTATTTTATATTGTGTTGCTTTTATTTTTTAGCTTCAGAGCCTGGGATATTGTCAGAAGTTAATTTAGCATAAATGTACTCTCTGTTAAGTGTAGCAATATTTTCCTGGCCGATTAGTTTCGGACATTCAACAGAGCAAGCACCAGTATTAGAGCAAGCGCCAAATCCTTCTTTTTCCATTTGAGCTACCATGTTTTCAACACGTTGTTTTCTTTCTACCTGTCCTTGTGGTAGAAGAGCAAGCTGAGTTACTTTGGCAGCTACGAATAGCATGGCAGAACCGTTTTTACAGGAAGCCACACAGGCACCACAACCTATACAAGTAGCAGCGTCAAAAGCTTTATCCGCTTGTTTCTTAGGAATTGGAATAGCGTTGGCATCTGGTACTCCGCCTGTATTAACAGATACGAAACCACCAGCCTGAATTATTCTGTCAAAAGCAGATCTGTCAACTACCAGGTCTTTAACTACAGGGAAAGCAGCAGCTCTCCATGGTTCTATTACAATAGTATCTCCATCCTGGAAGGATCTCATGTGTAACTGGCAGGTAGTGATACCTGTTTTAGGTCCGTGAGCTCTTCCGTTAATATACATACTGCACATTCCGCAAATCCCTTCACGGCAGTCATGATCAAAAGCAATCGGGTCTTCTCCTTTTTTAATAAGGTCTTCATTTACAACATCTATCATTTCAAGGAAAGACATATCGGGAGAAATGTCTTTGGCTTCGTAGGTTACCAGTTGACCTTTTGATTTGGCGTCTTTTTGTCGCCAAACCTTTAATGTTAAGTTCATGTTTCCTGCCATTATTTATAACTCCTCTGTGTTGGTTTTACATTTTCAAATTTCAACTCTTCTTTGTTGAGCTGTTCAGGCTGTCCCGGACCTTTGTATTCCCAAGCCGCGACATAGCTAAAGTTTTCATCATCCCGTTTTGCTTCATTCTCTTCTGTCTGATACTCTTCTCTGAAGTGGCCTCCGCAGGACTCATTTCTATGTAGAGCATCATCTACCATAAGTTCACCTAATTCAAGGAAATCGGCAACACGTGAAGCTTTCTCAAGGTTTTGGTTTAAATTGGCGTCATCACCAATTACCTTAACATTTTTCCAGAAGTCTTCTCTTAAAGCCTTAATCATTCCTTTGGCTTTAGTTAATCCTTCTGCATTTCTTGCCATACCGCAGTAGTTCCACATGATTTTACCAAGTTCTCTGTGGTATTCGGTAACCGTTTTGTTTCCGTTAATACTTAACAGTTTCTTGATATTATCTTTTACTTCTTTTTCTGCAGCTTTGAACGCCGGATGGTTAACATCTAATGCTACAGGGCCGGTAGTAGCCAGATAATCCCCAATGGTGTAAGGGATTACGAAGTAACCATCAGCCAATCCTTGCATAAGAGCACTTGCTCCCAATCGGTTAGCACCATGGTCAGAGAAGTTTGCTTCTCCGAGAGCGTAAAGCCCTGGTATGGTAGTCATAAGGTTGTAATCTACCCAAAGTCCACCCATTGTATAGTGAACAGCAGGGTAAATTCTCATTGGTACTTTATATGGATTCTCCCCGGTAATCTGCTCATACATGTCAAACAAGTTTCCATATTTAGCTCTTACCGCGTCTTCTCCCATTCTCTTGATAGCATCGGCAAAATCAAGATAAACTGCTAAGCCGCTTGCCCCAACACCTTTACCGGCATCACATTGCTCTTTAGCATTTCTTGATGCCACGTCTCTTGGAACCAGGTTACCGAAAGACGGGTATTTTCTTTCCAGGAAGTAATCTCTTTCGTTTTCAGGAATATCAGCAGGTGCTCTTTTATCCCCTTTATTTTTGGGAACCCATACTCTTCCATCATTTCTTAAACTTTCACTCATTAGTGTAAGCTTAGATTGATGATCTCCGGTTACCGGTATACAGGTTGGGTGAATTTGTGTAAAGCAAGGGTTTGCAAAGAATGCTCCTTTTTTGTGTGCTCTCCATGCAGCAGTAGCGTTTGAACCCTGAGCGTTGGTAGATAAGTAGAAAACGTTACCGTATCCACCGGTACATAGTAATACCGCGTGTCCTGCATGAGACTCAATTTCTCCGGTAACCAGGTTTCTGGTAACGATACCTCTTGCCTGTCCGTCAATTACCACCAGGTCAAGCATTTCAGTTCTTGGATACATTTTAACCGTACCAAGCCCTACTTGTCTTTCTAAAGCGCTATAAGCACCTAACAATAATTGCTGTCCGGTTTGTCCTCTCGCATAGAAAGTTCTGGATACCTGTGCTCCTCCGAAAGATCTGTTATCTAACAGCCCTCCATATTCCCTTGCAAACGGAACTCCCTGAGCAACACATTGGTCTATAATATTAACACTTACTTGTGCCAGTCTGTATACGTTTCCTTCTCTTGCTCTATAGTCACCACCTTTAATAGTGTCGTAGAATAAACGGTACACGCTGTCTCCGTCATTTCTGTAATTCTTGGCAGCATTTATACCACCTTGTGCAGCAATACTATGCGCTCTTCTCGGACTATCCTGAAAGCAGAAAGCTTTTACCTTATATCCAAGTTCAGCCAGAGATGCTGCTGCCGATGCACCGGCAAGTCCTGTACCTACAACAATAATTTCGTATTTTCTTTTATTAGCAGGGTTAACAAGCTTTAAGTTAAACTTGTGTTTGTCCCATTTATCGGCCAATGGGCCATCTGGTATTTTCGAATCTAAATTCATATCTACAGGTACTAGTTATCAGTGAGTGAAATACATATAAACCGGAATCAACGCGAAAAGCGCAGGAACGATGATGGCGAAGATAACACCAACAACACGAATGAACGGAGTGTATTTAGGGTGTCTGAGGCCAAGTGTTTGAAATGCACTTTGAAAAGCATGGATCAGGTGGAAAGAAAGAAAACCCATTGCTATTACATAAAATAATACATACCAAGGGTTGCTGAAAGCTACTACAGCTTCATCATAAAGAGTTGCTGCTTGAGCTTCCCACAATGGTACTTTATGGGTAAAGAAGAATGTCTTCAGGTGAATGAGAAGGAAAACAAGGATCAGGAAACCGGTTAATCCCATGTTTCTTGAAAACCAACTGCTGTTTGCAGAAGGCTTATTGTAGGCATAACCTACCGGCCTTGCTTTTTTATTTAATCTCGTTAAGGCAACTGCAATTACGATGTGTAGAATAAAACCACCGAATAATACATACTCCAAAACCTTGATAGCAGGGTTTGTTTTCATGAAGTTAGCATATTCGTTGAATGCTGTACCTTCTGTTTTCATCAATGCAAAGTTACCTAGCAAGTGAATGACCAGGAAGGATATTAAAAACAATCCGGAGAGAGACATAAGCAATTTACGCCCAACAGTTCCGGACAAGGCCTTAGTGAACCAACTCATTGTTCAGTTGAATTTTTTTTAGGTTTTACAATAGAAACTATATTATGCTCAAAATTACATTGGGAATAATTATAATGCAATCTTATTTATTTCGAATTTCTTCGGAATTTTTTAATTTGAAGTAATTCTAAATTATTTCCATACGGTTTCACTATAATTGTCGTATATTGATTTGGCGCTGTATACATATTCGATATTCTAATTCGTTACTTTTTTAATGGAAAATCTTTACAAAGTACTTTTTTTTATTTTGTTCACGGTGATTGTTTTCAATCACTCTGAGGTACATGCTACGCATATTAAAGCTGGAGAAATTACAGCTGAAAGACTTTCTTCATCTACTCTTCAATATAGGTTTACACTTACTGTTTATACAGACTCCACTTCTTTAGTGGATGACCCCGAAGCAACATTGTATTTTGGGGATGGTACAAATCAAACAGTAAAACGTACTACAAAAATTTCCGTTGGGAATAAAACTTATAAGAATGTTTATGTTTTCGATCATACTTATAGTGCATCTGGCTATTTTATAGTAGGTTATAAAGAAGTAAACCGTAACGGGAAAATTCTAAATATCAGCAATTCGGACAATACGGCTTTTTATATTGAAACTTCTCTTTCCATTGACCCTTTTCTGGGCGTGAATAATACTCCTGTTTTGCTTGTTCCCCCGATTGACCTGGCTGCAGTAGGAGAAGTATATTCGCATAATCCGGGAGCTTATGACCCTGATGGTGATAGTTTGAGTTTTAAGTTTACTGTGCCGAAGCAGGAAGTCGGAATGAATGTGTTCGGTTATAAAAGCCTGAACGATCCGTCCTTTGGTGCAGGGGTAAAGCTTAGTCTGGACCCTGTGAAGGGCGATTTGGTGTGGGATAAACCCCAGATAGAGGGTTTGTATAATGTTGCCATTATTATTGAAGAGTGGAGAGGGGGAGTAAGAATAGGGTATATCGTAAGAGATATGCAGATAGAGGTGAAGAAAACACAAAACAATCCTCCTGTATTGAACCCACCTAAGGACACTTGTATAACGGCAGGTACAGTACTCAATAAGACTATAACAGCAGAAGATCCGGATAATCACCAGATCAAATTATCCTCCTACAGTGGGGTGTATGGCTTGGTAAACTCAAAAGCTGTATTTGTAGCTAAAGAAGTTCAACCGTCACCTGCATCCGGGATCTTCTCCTGGACCACTATATGTGATCATGTCAATGATCAGCCTTATATAGTGGTGTTTAAAGCAGAAGATGTTCCAGTGGGGGCAGAAAAGCTGGTAGATGTTAAAAGCTGGGCTATCACGGTAACAGGCCCTTCTCCTAATGGACTTACAGTAACAGCAAACAATGCAGGTATTAATTTAAAATGGTTTCCTTATTCTTGTCCGAATGCAGATAAGATATTTATTTACAGAAAGGAGTGTGAATCATCGGGGTATGTAGGTGCACCCTGTGAGACCGGAATTCCCGAATACTTGGGATTTGAGAAAGTTGCAGAAGTGGGAGCAACGGAAACCAGCTACTACGATGATAATAATGGCAAAGGATTAAAGCGTGGAGTAAAGTATTGCTACATGATAGTGGCTGTGTTTGACGGAGTAGTATTTAGTCATCCGTCAGAAGAGGCCTGTGCAGGTTTGGATTTAGATGTACCTATAATTACTAATGCTACTGTAATTACTACGGATGCTATAAAAGGTGAAATAAAAGTCACCTGGACGAAGCCAACTCCAAGGCCATTGCCACATGGGGAGGCCTATATTATAAAGAGAGGAGTAGGCTTTAATCCATTAAACTATATGGTAATCGATACCTTGTTTTCTTTTGATGATACTACTTATAATGATCAGAATATCGATACTAAAAATTATAGTTACTCCTATAAAGTTGACTTTTTATACAATAACCTGAATACCTTAAAAGGGACATCTGATAATGCTTCCACAACATGGATTACGGTAGCCCCCGGAGATGCCAAAGCATTTATTGAATGGGAAACAAATGTGCCCTGGAGTATTGAATATGTTACCATTCAAAGAAGTATTAATAAACAACCCTGGCAGACGGTAGATACAATTTATACAGAGGAGAATAAAGGTAGCTATATTGATTCCAAAGGCTTGAAAAATAATTCGGATACGGTATGTTATTATGTAACCACATATGGCCGTTATTGTGATGAAAGATTAGAAAACAGGCTTCTTATTAATGATTCGGAAGTAGCATGTACGGTTCCAAGAGACTCCATCCCTCCGTGTCCTCCTATTCTGCAAGTAGAACAACCAGATTGCTATATTAATGATTATGAGAATTTTTTAAGTTGGGTGAATAAAATAGATCCGGCCTGTAATAAGGATATTAAAGGATATAATATCTATTTTGCCGGACGTCAGGAAGAAGAGTTGGAATTGATAGGTTCTACAGTTGATACCTTTTATATACATACCGATTCTTTATCTCTGGCAGGTTGCTATGCTGTTACTGCCTTGAACTATTATGGGGTAGAGAGTGAGAAGAGTAATATAGTCTGTGTAGATGCTTGTGTATATTATGAATTGCCCAACCTTATTACGCCTAATAATGATACATTAAACGATGTATTTCAGCCTTTTCCAACACCTAAAGGGGTGGAAAGTGTACAGTTTTCAGTATATAATCGCTGGGGAAAGCTAGTCTTTTATAAAGATGATGATATTTATATTAAATGGAATGGTAGCATAACTGACGGTAAGGTTTCCGATGGAGTTTATTTTTATCAGGCAGTAGTGAAGTTTTACAGAAGGTTGAGAAAGGAAGATGAAGTGAAAGAAATTAAAAGCTGGTTACATATAATTGACAATACAAATGGAATTACCCCAAGGTAAATCGGTGGTGCTTTTTGATGGTGTTTGCAACTTTTGCAATAATTCTGTTCAATTTATCATTGCCAGAGACCCTCAATCCAAATTTTTTTTTGCTTCCCTGCAATCTGAAATTGGTAAATCAGTATTAAGAAAGTTCAGTCTTCCGGAAGACTACAAAGCTTCCCTGCTTCTTTTGCAGGAAGGAGGATTGTATAAAAAATCAGATGCAGCATTATTGATTGCCAGAGAGCTAACAGGAGGCTGGAAAGCATTTTATGTATTTAAATTTCTACCAGCCTTTGTCAGAGATTTTTTTTATGATATAGTGGCTAAAAACAGGTACAGATTTTTCGGTAAATCAGAGGCATGTATGATTCCCTCCCTGGAAATAAAAGGACGGTTTTTGGAGTAAAATCTGAAAAAGGGTTAGATTTGTCTGAAAATTAAAATTTGTTTTATGAAGGCATATGTATTTCCAGGGCAAGGTTCCCAGTTTCCCGGTATGGGAAAAGATCTGTATGAAAAATCTGAAAAAGCCAGATCATTATTTCAAAAGGCAAATGAGATTCTAGGATTTGATATTACTAAAATAATGTTTGAAGGGACTGAGGAAGAGTTAAAACAGACTAAAGTTACTCAGCCCGCAATATTCCTTCATTCTGTAATTCTAGCCCAGGTTAGTGAAGATTTTAAACCAGAGATGGTTGCAGGACATTCATTAGGGGAGTTTTCTGCTTTGGTAGCCAATGGGTGTTTATCCTTTGAGGATGGGCTTAAGTTGGTGTCTAAAAGGGCATTAGCAATGCAGAAAGCCTGTGAAATTAATCCTTCTACTATGGCCGCTATTTTGGGGTTGGAAGACTCAATAGTTGAACAAGTTTGTAGTTCCATTGACGAAGTAGTGGTGCCGGCTAACTATAATTGTCCGGGGCAGTTAGTTATCTCAGGTACAAATAAGGGCATAGAAATTGCTTGTGTAAAAATGAAAGAGGCTGGGGCGAAAAGAGCTTTACCCTTACCTGTAGGTGGTGCATTTCATTCACCATTGATGGAGCCTGCAAGAGTTGAACTGGAGGCGGCCATTAAAGAAACAGTGTTTAATAAGCCGATTTGCCCTGTATATCAAAATGTTAATGCGCTTCCTTCAACGGATGTTGAACAGATCAAAAAGAATCTGATCGATCAGTTGACTGCACCAGTTAAATGGACTCAGTCGGTTCAAAATATGGTTAAAGACGGTGCTACCGTATTTATAGAGTGTGGTCCTGGTAAAGTTTTGCAAGGGCTGGTTAAAAAAATTAATAATACATCAGAAGTATTAAGTGTATAAAAAAATGAAACTGGAAGGCAGGAATACCGTTTAAGGAACTACGTGTTTTCCTGTCCTTTTTTTAACATTAATACTTATAAATTAGTAAGGGATAATAAAGCCTAATGGCAAAATCATGAATAATTTTATTAATAAAATCCCCCGATGGACAGTGTTGCAAATCGACATTTTGGTTTGCACGCTTTCTTTGGTACTAGCCTATGAATTGCGCTTTAATTTTGAAATCCCTGCTGAGTATTGGGGGTATCTGAAATTAGCCTTGCCATTGATTATTTTTGTTAAAATTATATTCTTTTTTTACACCAAAAGCTACGCGGGTATTATTAGATTTACAAGTGTTGAAGATGCTAAAAAAATTGTTTTATCCCTTACAGGCAGTTTGATAACAATACTTTCTATTGATGTTATATACTCGTTAACTGTTGATAATCCTACTAATTTTATTCCGGTTTCCGTACTGTTAATTGACTACTGTTTCTCTATGCTTTTTATGGGAGCATTCAGAGTAGTTGCCAAGATTATGTATTATGAATCGAGAGCGGAAAATAATACAAAAATAAACGTGATTATTTATGGAGCCGGGGATGCCGGACTTATTACTAAGAAAACCTTGAACCAGGATGCAGGGATAAATTATAATGTGGTCGCTTTTATTGATGATAGCCCTGCCAAATCAAAGAATACAGTAGATGGAGTAGTTATTTATCCTCCTAAAAAGTTAGCGGACCTTGTTGTTAAGAAAAAAGTAGAACTTCTGATTATTGCAATTCAAAATATTAGTCCTGAAAGGAAAAAAGAAATTATAGATGCATGTTTAACTCTTGGAGTTAGGGTGAGAACCATTCCTCCGGTTGAGAGATGGATCAACGGTGAGTTGAGTTATAAACAAATTAAAGAAGTTAAAATAGAAGATGTATTAGGAAGGGAGCCGATAAAACTGGATAATAAAGAAGTACATGCGCAAATAGTGGATCAGGTAGTACTCGTTACAGGAGCAGCAGGATCAATAGGTAGTGAGCTGGCGAGACAAATAGTAAGGTATAATCCTAAAAAGGTAATGTTACTGGATCAGGCAGAATCTCCTATATATGATCTTGAGCTGGAGTTATCGGAGATGCCTATTAAGATCAATTTTGAAACAGTAGTAGCGGATATAACCAATAAAGAAAGAATGGAGAGGGTATTTAAATACCTTCAACCAGATTTGGTATTTCACGCGGCTGCTTATAAGCATGTTCCTGTAATGGAGCAAAACCCTTCAGAAGCCGTGCTTACCAATATCAATGGAACAAAAATACTGGCAGATCTTTCAGTGAAATACGGTGTGAAGAAGTTTGTGATGGTTTCTACCGACAAAGCGGTAAATCCGACCAATGTAATGGGAGCTTCCAAACGTATTGCTGAAATGTATACCCAGTCTCTCAATAGTTATTGCAGCGATTCTGGTGGAACCCGTTTTATCACAACCCGATTTGGTAACGTACTTGGATCAAACGGATCGGTAATTCCCAGGTTTAGAAAACAAATTGCAGATGGTGGTCCCGTAACCATTACTCACCCTGAAATTACTCGATATTTTATGACCATTCCTGAAGCCTGTCAACTGGTACTTGAAGCCGGGGCCATGGGTAAGGGAGGAGAGATATTCCTGTTTGATATGGGGCAGTCTATCCGAATTGTGGATTTGGCTAAAAAGATGATTAAACTTTCCGGGTTAACTTTAGGAAAAGATATTCAAATTATGTTTACAGGTTTAAGGCCCGGAGAAAAGCTATACGAAGAATTACTTAATGATAAAGAAAATACCATTCCAACCCATCATCCTAAAATAATGGTAGCCAAGGTAAGGGAGTTAGATTATCAAATAGTTTCACGTCAGGTTTCGGAATTAGTAATGTTGTTCGGAGATCAGGATAATGATGCCATTATTATGAAGATGAAGCAAATGGTACCAGAGTTCAAAAGCAATAATTCGATTTACGAAAAATTTGATAAGGTAGCAAATCAGGTAGTTGCTTCCTGATTTGCCGGATATACTTTTAAATTATCCTTACACCTGGTAAGCAATTCATTGTTACTCAGATTAAATACAGGGTGCTTGAACTCAGCTGCTATTTCTACCAGTGGGACAAGTACAAATCTTCTGTTGTGAATTTCTGGGTGAGGAATTTTTAACTCTTCAGTTACTATAATTTCGTTTTCATAATACAGGATATCTATATCTATTACCCTTGCCCCAAATTTCTCTTTTCTTATGCGCCCATGCTCCAGTTCAATTTGTAATATTGTTTTTAAAACCTCCTGAGGTTTTAGTGGAGTTTCAATCAAAAGAACCTGATTAATGAATTCGGGTTGGTCTGTTTTACCCCAGGGTTCTGTTTCATAGCACGAAGATTTGGATAAAATCTTTCCCACCCTGATTTCCAAAACCTTCCTGACAGATGCGAGGGTTTCTATTCTGTTGCCTAAATTGCTTCCTAATAAAAGATATACCTTGTTCAATCGTCTTCTAATTAATAAAACTCAAAGTTATTTATAAAATAACAATTTGTTTAGTTTTGCAGTATTGATTTTGTCGAAAATAAATGTGTTATGCGCCAGTTTTTTAAGTATGTATTTGCTACCGTTATAGGGCTATTTGTTTTTTGTATAGTTGCACTTCTTGGTTTTATTTTAATTCTATCAGCAGCCTTATCAGGAAGGGAAGCAGTAATAGCTGAAAACTCTGTTTTAAAACTGAATCTGGATCAACAAATTATTGAAAGGGAAAAGGATGACTTGTTCGCTTATCTTACTTCTCCCTTCGGTCAGGATGAAGCAGGTACCAACGGATTACTGCAGTTGACACAGGCCATAAAGAAAGCAAAAGAGGACGACCGTATCAGGGGAATATTGCTGGAAGTATACAATCCTCAAGCAGGTATTGCAACTTTGGAAGAACTTAGAAATTCACTGGAAGACTTTAAATCGAGTGGTAAATTTATAGTGGCCTATGGAGAAAATTATACCGAAGGTTCCTACTATTTAGCTTCAGTTGCAGATAAAATCTATCTGCCGCCTTCCGGTATGCTTGAGTTTAACGGATTGGATTATGAGATGCTTTTCATAAAGGGAACTCTGGAAAAACTTGGACTTCAGCCTGAGATATTCAAGGTGGGGAGCTTTAAAAGCGCAGTTGAACCATTGACGAATACAGAAATGAGCGAAGCCAACAGATTGCAGGTGCAAACCTTTTTAAATAATATCTA
>DATCKK010000573.1:0-2426 GCA_036562325.1 Cytophagaceae bacterium
ATTTATTACAACAAAAAGAAATTAGTTTTGATACCGAAACCACCAGCATTGAAGCAATTGAAGCAGAGCTGGTTGGAATGTCTTTTTCATATATTCCCGGAGAAGCTTACTATGTGCCAGTTCCGGCAAACCAGGAAGAGGCCCGAAAGATTGTACTTGAATTTGCTCCTGTTTTTGAAAATGAATCCATTCTAAAAATCGGGCAAAATATAAAGTATGACATTTCCGTATTACAAAACTATGGAATACAGGTAAAGGGCCCGATCTTCGACACTATGCTGGCGCACTATCTGATAGAGCCGGATATGCGGCATAACATGGATGCCATGGCCGCCTACTATCTGAACTACTCTCCCGTTTCCATTGAAACGCTGATAGGTAAAAAGGGCGCTAAACAAAAAAGTATGAGAGAAGTACCCATTCCTCAGATTGCTGAATACGCCGCAGAAGATGCCGATGTGACGCTTCAATTAAAACATATTTTTGCTCCCAAACTTAAAGAGCAAAATACAGAAAAGTTATTCCATGAAGTGGAAATACCACTCATTGAAGTACTGGCAGACATGGAAACCACGGGAGTAAAAATAGATGTGGATGCATTGGCAGAGTTTTCTGTTGAGTTAGGAAAAGATATACAACAGCTGGAAAGAGAAATATACGAGGAAGCGTGTGTAGAATTTAATATTGCATCCCCTAAACAATTAGGAGAAGTCTTGTTTGATAAACTAAAATTGGACCCTAAAGCTAAAAAAACCAAAACAGGACAATATGCTACCGGAGAAGAAGTTCTTTCCAAACTGGCTTCGGAACATAAAATCGCCAGGCTTATACTTGACTATCGTGAGTTACAAAAACTTAAATCCACTTATGTAGATGCTCTTCCTCAATTAATCAGTCCGGTAGACCAACGCATACATACAAGTTATAACCAGGCAGTTGCCGCTACCGGCCGGTTAAGTTCTACGAACCCAAATTTGCAAAACATTCCCATCCGCTCAGATAAAGGAAAAGAAATTCGTAAAGCCTTTGTGAAGAAAGGGGAAGATTACCTTATCATGTCTGCCGATTATTCGCAAATTGAGTTACGAATTATGGCAGCTTTCAGCAAAGAAGCCAATATGATTGACTCCTTCTGCAAAGGCATAGACATTCATACAACCACAGCAAGCAAAGTCTATAAAGTGGGATTGGATGAAGTAAATTCGGAAATGCGAAGAAAAGCCAAAATGGTCAACTTCGGTATCATTTATGGAATATCAGCCTTTGGGCTTTCACAACGACTGAATATATCGAGAAAAGAAGCGGCTGAGATTATTGATGCTTATTTTACAGAATTCCCGGGAATAAAAACCTATATGGATTCTGTAATAAATGACGCCCGTGACAAAGGTTATGTGGAGACTATACTTGGCAGAAGAAGATATTTAAGGGACATCAACTCCAAAAATATTACAATGAGAGGATTTGCAGAGCGTAACGCCATTAATGCCCCTATTCAGGGAAGTGCTGCAGATATGATCAAAGTTGCCATGATCAATATTCACTCCTGGATGAAAAAAGAAAAATTAAGGTCACGAATGATCATGCAGGTACACGATGAACTGGTATTCGATGTACATAAAGAAGAAATACCCTTGATGAAAGAAAAAGTAGATTATTTCATGAGAACGGCGATACCATTAGAAGTGCCTATGGAAATCGGGCTGGGTATTGGGGAAAACTGGCTGGAAGCACATTAAAAGAAGAAGGTTACCCAAACTGGTAACCTTCTTCTTTTAACCCTTCAGGGGTATAATTTTAAAACCGAAAATTCAATTTTGAATGCTATGGCCTGAGCGTTTGAAACATCTTTTAGAATGCTTCTGTAAACTCTGCCAACACTTCATCCACATCCTTAATTTGGCCTGCTTCAAAAAACGAGTTAATCTTTATTACCACCTGGTGAATAATTCCATCCGGACAGGAAGCCCCGGCAGTGATCATGATTTTGACAGGCTTTAACTCCTCGGTAAGGAAGCTTCTTGTTACCACTTTTTTATTTTTAAAATCAAAATGGGATATGGCTTCTTTTGAAAGAATATCCTGTTCTGATTCTATATAATAAGCTTTTTCACCAAACTTTTCTTCAGCCAATTTATACAATTGAGATGTATTGGAGCTGTTATGTCCACCAATAATGATCGCATAGTCCGCATCTTCTTCCAACATCATTCTGGCTGCTTCCTGGTTAACATTGGTCGCATAACATAGTGTGTTACCCAATTTATCTTTATTGCTCTCGCCAAAGTGGTGAGCAAGATTTTCTTCGCCGTATTTTTTAATAAGAATATCCCTGAGAAAATCAGCAATGGCTAATGTTTCTGATGCCAGCAATGTAGTTTGGTTCACAACCGCCAGTTTGGACAAGTCTTTTAACGGATCAAACC
>DATCKK010000578.1:0-4823 GCA_036562325.1 Cytophagaceae bacterium
TTTCTCGTTGTAAGCCCTTAACTGTTGCAAATTTATAATTTTTTGCCAATTTTTAGAATCTGACAAAGTAGAGATAATTTAAGAATTAATAAATCATAATGTAGAAATATTAGACAAAGCCAGTTAACTATTCGATAACCGTTCAAAGGTTTGGGGTTTAAATTTATCTGTTAAATAATCCCTGCCATCGTTGCCAAAAAAGTTACCATCAATGCAAGGAGAAAACTTAAAACCCCAATTGTAATAAGCGTAAAAATTCTCCTGTTTTTCATATACTTACCTCACTTATTAGCAACTCCTGGTATAACTCTTTGTTTGATATATTACAATTTTTAGCTACCCTGTTTTCCAAAACACTATTCAATAGGATTCGGTTACATATAAAGAATTATAAGATGAATGGAAGCAATTGGATCAACTATAATTAAAACATTAGTCATCACCTTCGTATCCATTTCATTTACCATTGCTATTCCATGTAAGGCAATTGAGATAACAAAAGATACCAATACCTGCGAACAAGCTATTAAAAAAGAAGAGATTAATTATTTTAAATGGCTAAGTATAGTGAGTATAATCACTGCCGGAGTCGTTTGGTACATTAGTCCTTCCGGAATAGAAATATTAAAAAATCATCAAAGGAAGCTTTCACAAATATTATCAGAAATTCAAAATAATAAGAACGATAATAAAAATACTCATACTCATGATAAGTATACTGAAATAAACCGGATAATTAAAGAATTTATCCAATGGCAAAAATGAGCTTCATTTTTTTATCAATCATAGAATTGAAGTTTTATGTATCACTCGAAGGTTTATTTGCATACCTTCAGTAAATACAAGTTGTATAAAACTAAAAAGGCATTCTTCTTCAGAATGCCTTTTTAGTTAATTTAAACAGATTTATTACTTAGTCAACTTTCACTATTCTCTCTGTCAGTATAACATCATCAACAATCATCTGTATTACATAAACGCCAGAACTTAATACAGGAGTAGTGAAACTATGCTCTCCCATCCCGGTAACTTCATTTACCAAAACATGTTTCTGAGTTCCTAAAGCATCTGATATAGTAAGATTCAGATGGGCAGCCTTAGACATAGTAACTACAATGGTAGAATTGTCTGTAAATGGATTTGGATAAGCAGCTATTGAAAGTCCATTAGTTCCATTTGGCATTGCAGTAGCAGTTGCAGCATCAATAGTTATTTCCATGCTTTCAGAAACTGCGTTATAATTATTATCAGCAGCAACCTCCACTGTAACGGTAACTGTTCCTGCTTCAACAAGAGATAAAGTATTTCCTGCCAATGTTGCCTGCCCTGTTCCATTGGTTACTGACCAGGTTACAGCACCTGTACCTTCGCTTAAATCATAAGTAAGCGTGATTGTTGTTCCCTTCAATCCTGTATTTTCGGAAGTAATGACAACAGACCTGTTAGCCTTAAGAATTGTAATCGTTGCTGTTGCAGAGCCTGCCCCATAAGTTGCATCCTCTGCCTGTTCTACTTTTACCGTGGCAGTACCTGCTCCGTTTATAGTTACCTGCCCATTAGCATCCACAGTAATTATATTAGAAGGAGTACTGTTAACTAAAGAATAAGTTTTTGTACCACTAGAATTAGATGTTGCATTAAGAGTGAATGGAGCATCTCCATACGTCTTTGTTTCATCATTCAAAGTAATGGTAGGAGTCGGCTTAGAACTAATAGTAATAGTTTGTGTTGCAGTAGCGGCATTGTAATTATCTGTTTCAGCCTGAGAAGCCTGGATAGTTACCGCACCTGCTGCTGTAAGGTTTAAAGTGGTACCAGATAAATTAGCGTTGGATGCGCCACTGGTAATGGAGTAAGTAACCGCACCATTAGAATTACTAGAGTGTGTCAGGTTTATAGATGTACCTACCGTACCAGCATTGGTAGAAGTTATACTTAAAGTAGGTGTAGCCTTATTAATTGTCAATACAGCAGTTTGGGATGTGGCATTATAACAACCTGAAACAGTCAAATCGGCTTTTATGGTTGCCGTACCTGCGCCATTGATAGTTACCTGCCCATTAGATGCAACACTTACTATACCTGAAGGAATACTGCTTTCCAAAGAATAAGTAAATGTACCTGCAGGAAGTGATGTAGCAGTCATTGAGAAAGTCGGATCTCCATAAACTTTAGTTACATTGTTAAATGTAATTACAGGAGTCGATTTCGCTATTACTTCAATTGTTGCATCGTCCGTTAAAGCAACATCCGTACAACCAACCGAAGAAGCTTTTACAGTAAACACATTATTTCCTGGCGATAAATTAGTAGAACTTACAGGAATAGTAAGATTACTTCCTGTCCCTGCAACTGAATTTCCGACAGGCACACCATCTTTATATAACTGATAGGTAACATTTGCCTGACTATTGGCAATTACTATAGAGCCATCAGCACCTTCGCAAATAGTTTCTGATCCTGGAGAAACAGAAAGAGATTGATTCGGTCCTGGATTTACCGTAGCGGTTACCTTTGTTCTTCCACAAGCTGGCGCCACTCCAGTGGATACCTTCCATTCAAAGAATGTACCGTAAGCTTCTCTTGGGGCTGTAGGATCATTAAAATTATACGGTGGTGTATCGTCTAAATAGGCAGAATCAACTAGTGTAATTACACCTGGAATATTATATTTTTCACTAGGTTGGTTAATATCATAATAGATAGAATTATCACCGCTTACATGTTTTGCCATTACATAATACGAACCAGGAGCTAACACTTTATTAATATTAATAACATGTGAAGTTCCAGGATAAGCAGAAGCACTAGTTATTGTTGTATCATTGGTTTCCATTAATATGTTCTGGCCATCATAACGGAAGATTTGTATTCTGAACGTAACGGTGTTTGTACTCCAAATTCTAACACTGTTTAAAGTCAATTCCTGGTGAACATGAATTTTTTGAGCATATTTAGACATCTCTTCTGCCCAAACATTATCAAGGCTAGTTTTTCCCAAAGTATAAGTTTCTAAAGTTCCCCGGTCCTGTACATAAAAGTCCTTGGTAGATGTTACGTTCGGTGTATAGGTTTTCCCGGTATGTAATTTTGCACCTCCTGTTGCTACATCATACCAATCGTAAGTACCTCCTGTATTATTAACGGTAAGAGTCACTTCACCTGCCCCACACCTGGAACCTCCTGTTGCAGTAAGACTACTTCCTTCTACTACTTTAATTTCATCTGACCTCTGACAAGTACCTTGCTTAACAATAACTGTATAAGTTCCACCCTGAGTAGCATTATAAGTAGTCGCAGTTAAACTTTCATTTATTATCACAGTACCATCTTTTTTCCAGGTAAAAGTCCTTCCAGCAGCAGTACTTACATCAGAGTTAAGCGTTACTGAACCTGTACAAAATCCAACATCAGGACCCAGATTAGGTTGTGGAGTAGTACATGCTATATCCATTCTGTTTTTCAGAACAGATAATAATGAATATTCATCACTTCTGTCTTGTCCAAGATCCCAAACGAAAATCCCCATTCCCCCCTTATTCATTATCAGATCTGTTTTCCATTCCAGTGTAGCTTTTCCATTATAATAATATTCATTATAGCTATCGTTATTATAAGCATTTTGAAGATCAGTCCCTGACAGGTATTGAGTAAAGACATTATATTCTCCTCCATCTTCATTTCTATTTGCCTTTCGTCCATAAAATGGAACACCCAACATTAGTTTAGAGTATGGAATTCCTTTTAAGCTCCACACCTCAAGGCTTTGTTCCGCATCATTTTTGGAAGCATGATTATTCGCATCATAACTGCTTGGAAAATCATAAGCCATAATATGAAACTCATCAATTAAACTGACTACCCCAAGAACATCCAAATATTGTGTATGATTAATTGATCCCGAATACTCCCCTCCTACTGCAATACCAAGCGTAAGGGATGGTTTTGAAGATGCATTAATTGCATCTCTTACTGCCTGTATCAGGTTTTTATGATCTGTAGTATTACCACCAATACCATTGTTAACTTCATTGGGAAATTCCCAATCTATATTAATACCATCTAAATCATGATAAATAGCAAATTGCACAATCTTCTGAGCAAAATTATTTCTGGCAGTGACATTTCTGGCAATATCCTTCAATCGGGCTGCTCTTTGGTATGCTCCATCAGCACCACCTACCGAAATATGGTATCTGACATTGTTTTGCTGACACTTACTTTTTACATTCAAAAAAGTAGTCATATCAAACCCAAAAACAGCATCCCAAGAATCTCCTTCAATTAAATTACCATCCACATCTGCATTAATGAATGCGAAATAACAATCTGTAAGTTTGTCCCATTGAACACTGTTAATGTATCCACTTCGGTAGCTTGGGAAATAACCAGCTACTTTCTGAGCATTAGCACTAATAGCCAAAACCAGTGGCAGCACTAATAATAAGCACTTCCGTAATAGTCTTTTCATAAAAATTTTGGTTAGTTGAACTTAGATAATTACTATCAAATATAGACAAAAATCCTATTTAACTCGATTAAAAATCGTTTTTTTAAGTTAAATAAAAATTACTACCTGATATTTTTATACTATTTCAAATAACATATTGGATTTAATAAACCAGAGTACAACTTCGATCTTTCCTTAAAAAATTATTAGCAGAAAACATTAAAAATTTCATCAGACACATACCTGGGAAACCCATGACAAAGAGAGACACCTATTAAAAAAATAAGTAAAAGCTGAATTTATCAGCCTTTACTTATTTTAATTACCCCTTTAGATTAAAAACGGACAGAAAGTACTGTTCTACCATTGAAGT
>DATCKK010000582.1:0-3193 GCA_036562325.1 Cytophagaceae bacterium
CTACTGTAATTATGTAGAAAATATAGTTATATCACAGCCACCGCTATTAAAAGTTGTAGGGATTAATTCTCCCACATTTAACACTTATAACATTAAATGTAATGGGGGAGATGATGGAAGTATGAGCATAGTTGCCACCGGGGGAACTGTACCTTACACCTATTTTATTGGCCGTGGGGCGATTGAATTCAGTAACTCTACAGGCAGTTTCAGCAACCTTGAAGCCGGCACTTATACTGTAGAGGTAAGAGATAAAGTTGGATGTTATGCCACTTCTACCAAGGTAATGTATCAACCCGCAAAATTTAATGTTTCATTCTATCCAGAAGACATAAAATGCAACGGCAATAACGATGGAAGAATAATGGCTAATCCTTCTGGCGGTTTAACTCCTTATGGTTTTTCTGTTAACAATGGTGCATCATTTGTAAATAATCAAATTATTTCCGGGCTTTCCCCCGGAACCTATCTGTGTATCGCTAAAGATGCTAACGGCTGTTTGGTAAAGGATACCCTGGTACTTTCCGAACCAGAAAAACTAATTTTATCAGTTACAGAAGTACAAGATGTCAGTTGCTTCGCGGGAATCGATGGGGCAATATCCCTTACTGCCTCTGGCGGTAAAGGTAATTTGAAGTATGGCATAAACGAGGGTACATTTCAGGAAAGCCCTGTGTTTACTGATCTACCCGCGGGTGAACAAGTGGTTAAGGTTCAGGATGCCAACAACTGTATTACATCAGATACAGTCCTAATTCTTCAACCTGAACAATTAGTAATAAATTTTCATGTAGCGCATGTGCAATGCACAGGTTTTAATAATGGAATTGTAAGAGCGGAAGTTTCCGGAGGTATAGCCCCTTATACTTATAACTGGCAAGGTTTACAAGATACCGATTCTATAATAGAAGGGCTAGAGCCAGGCACCTATAAACTTTCTATCCGGGATGCCCATCAATGTCCTTTCTCACAAACAATAGAAGTAACAGAACCAGAGGATGTTTTATCTGCAGTTATATCCTATAAAAAAGATGCTCATTGCAATGCCAATTGTACAGGTATAGCTGAAGTGGAAGTTTCAGGGGGGACAGCACCTTACTCCTACTTTTGGAATGACAAAGATTCAACAAACTCCTTCAGGGCTGATAGTCTGTGTAAAGGTACTTATCTGGTAAAAATCCTGGATAGCAGAAATTGTGTAGCCAGCGAAAGCGTAACAATAAATGATTCTATCCATTATTCTATCAATATTCCACCTCAAACCATACTATGCCCGGGACAAACTGTTACAATGAAAACGGATCTGACAGGTGTTTTCCACCAATGGTATAAAGGTAGTACATTGTTAAGTTATAACTCTTCTATCCTGTTAAATGAAGAAGGCAACTATCATGTCTACGTTAAGGATAGACATGACTGTTACCAGAATGCTTCATTTTACATAAAAACTTCCAATGAATTACTAGATGCAAAATTTTTATTATCAAGTTTTGAAGAACTTGGAGACACAATAGTTCTGACAGAAATTTCATGGCCAAGGCCTGACTCTGTCCACTGGTCTTTTGGCAATTCCCCCATAATACTCTCAAATGATCCTATTCAGCCAGTACTATACTATCCTAATGAAGGTACTTTTAATATAAAGTTAACTGCTTATTTAGGAGAATGTATAGATAGTGTTCAAAAGAATGTAACGTTCTTTGTTGCTCCAGCTAATTCGCCAGAGGATACTACTGTTTTGGGTGTGAATAAAATTAAAGAACTAAAACTTTATCCAAACCCCAATAACGGTCAGTTTACTTTAGAGGTTAAATTAGATCAAGAAGATATTGTAAATCTATCAATATATACTTCCCAAGGAAACGAGGTTTCCAGCCTAAAAAATTGGGGAAAGGACGACTATAAGTTTTATTATAACCTTCCTCGAAATCCTGGTATTTATATGTTAAAAGTAACTACTACAACTGATTATAAGTCTTTGATTTTTGTTGTGGAATGAGATTTATGGATTGAAAAGAAGGGTCAAATTATAGGGATAGTTTTTTGGAAATTAGTTATAGCTTATTTATAAATTGAAAAACAAATGTGAATTAATAACATCAATTAGATATGGCAAATTTTATTTTTGGAAATGAACTAAATTCAGAAGTTGAAAAAATATTTGAAAAAGCTAAAAATCAGCTTATTCTTATTTCACCCTACATAAAACTACATGACAGATATTCATCTGCATTAAAAGCCAAACTGAATAATGATGAATTAAAAATCATAGTAGTTTTTGGAAAAAATGAAGAAGATCCCTCCAAAAGTATGTCTTTGGAAGAACTTGATTTTTTTAAGCAGTTTCCTAATATTGAAATAAGATATGAGAAGAGACTACATGCTAAATATTATGCTAATGAAAATTCTGCTATTCTTACATCAATGAATTTATATAGCTTCTCTCAAGATAATAATATTGAGGCAGGAGTAATTACCAAATCTAATATATTTAAGGAACTTACTTCAAGTTTGGTTACTTCAGTTACCGGTGATGATACTTTAGATGTAAAGGCTTGGAATTATTTCGCAAGAGTTGTAGAGCAGTCTGAGTTGTTATTCAAAAAGGTACCTACTTATGAAGAAGGTTTATTGAAGCTTAATATGTTAAAAAAATATAAAGAATCAGTGGTTGAAAAGGATATTCTAGAAACATTCTTTAAAAATAAAGTTGCCTCGAATAAAAATTCAGCCGGCGAGTCATACATTTCTCCCGATAGAAATGAATCGCTAAATACCACTAATAAAATTTACGGATATTGTATTAGAACCGGAAAACTGATTCCTTTCAATCCCAAAAAACCAATGAGCGATGAAGCTTATGAGAATTGGGCAAAGTTTGGCAATGAAAATTATCCTGAAAAGTATTGTCATTACTCTGGAGAATTTTCCAACGGAGAAACATGCTATGCCAGACCAATTCTTCGAAAGAATTTTAAAAAGGCGATGATGAATTAGCTGTAACTAAATTTAGGTAATTCGTTGTTGCCTAAATTCACTATACTAGTGAAACCACCATACTTAAGGCTCAAGTTGTTGGAGATTATGTTATAAGTATTTGAAAGGAAGTTTGATTTTGAATAGGAGTATCGAGAAAAGTTATGGTTTTTAAAATAGATATTTTTTACTATTTTTTATATAAATTAAGATAATA
>DATCKK010000583.1:0-3276 GCA_036562325.1 Cytophagaceae bacterium
AAATTGAAGTCACCAGGAACGAGCAGTACCTGTATAGGTTCAATACCTTTGTTATATCAATTTCCTTCCTTAATGAGATGTGTCCTGAATAAATACCAGCCAAAGTTACCTCCAGATTTGGTTTTTTACTTATGCCTTTAGAAGGCATGAAAAAACCGACATACACTCAATATCTCATAGGCCGGTTGCACCACTTGCTCCGCATATACCAAGGTACCCAAGTTAGAGTATATGCTTCATCGCTTCCCATTTATTACTAATTTTATATTTGCTTCAGTAATTATGGACGCTTATTAGTTAACTTAACCTCAAAAATTGCTAAATGTAATTATTTCACAAAAGAATCACTCATTGGCACTTTATAGTTAATTATATGAGTGCCATTTATGCTGTTCAAGAAACATGAGATATCAATCTTTGAAACGCTTTAATAATACTGATTTCAACGGTGTTTACCATCAAAAATATTTCCTGCTTCATTTCTTTATCATTTTTCTTCATTCTTCGTTCCTACATGACAAAAATACTAAAAAAATATTGCAAACTTCCTGAGAAAGTGGTTGGATTTTCTGGCAATATATGCACTCAATTTGGTATAATTATGGTAATAAAGCAACCAAAGATAAAGGAGTGGGCATGTATGTTAAAGCGCTGGATATCATTACTGATTATATTATCTGTATTGTTTTCCATGACCATTATTCCCGCAGCAGCTTCTGAACCTACAGTTCAGGAAAAAGCTCAGCATTTGAAGAACTTATCTTTCTTTTCCTATGATAATCAGGATGTTTTCTTAAATCAGAAAGTTATGCGCGCAGAAGCTGCTTTTTACGCAACAAAGCTATTGGGAGTTGCAGACTACATCGGTGAAAATCCTTCATTGTACATTAATACTACTTTTGAAGATGTATCGACAACCATGTGGTATGCACCATATATCGGATATTGCACCAGCAAGGGCATATTGTCAGGTGTTGGCAACAACCTGTTCAAACCTGAGGATTACGTCACCGAAAAGGCTTTCCTTGTAATTCTCCTTGGCGCCCTTGGATACAAATCAGGTATAGACTTTAACTGGAACAACATATATACGACTGCTTTTGCCTGTGGTTTGGTAACAGATGTCAACTATCTTGTTAAAACCGCTGACAATACTAACTTTACCCGTTCCGACGCGGTAACCATTCTATATAGCGCACTTAAAGCCAAAATCAACGGCACAGACACCACAGTGATAGATAGCCTTGTTGAATCCAATGACATTTCACTTCAGGATGCAGTAACAGCGGGTCTTATAGACAAATCAGTTCTGAATGTAGAATTGGAGAGTATTACTCCATTAAGTTCACAAAGTGTGTTACTCAAATTCAATAAGAATATAAGTGAGTTGGACGAGGACAAGATAACAATATACGAGACTGAAAATACTAAAAAAGAGCTGGAAGTCAGTATTTTGTCTGTTATTAACAACGAGGTTATTTTAGGGACTTCCTCACAGAAAAAAGAAAGACAATACACCCTGGAAATTGAAGATATAACAAGTGTAGATGGTTATACTACCGAGAAGATTTCAAAAACTTTTTCTGGTTATGTTGTCACTAAACTTGAAGCAGACTTCTTCAGAATTGCCCGCGCTGAAGCTGTGAGCAGCAGAGAAATCTATGTATACTTTACTCATCCTGTAAACGCAAACGCGGAATATCCTCCATACTATACACTTGAAAAGGACGGATCTACCATTGTATCCGGCAATTTCATTAATATGAATGTTAAAAGCTTCAGCAATGGAGAAGGTGTATCACTTCAGCTTAACAATACAACCCTCCAGCCTGGCAATACTTATACATTAAATATTAGCGGTGATTTGGTCAGTGCTTATGGAACCCGGCTCAATGAAGGCCAGGACGAAAGTGTTACTTTCTATGCATTATCCAGTTCTACAAGTTCTTCTGATTCAGACGGACTTAATGTAGACGATATTTTTGCTCTTGACAACCGTACAATAGAAGTTCGTTTTTCAAAAGAGGTAGACAGCTTCTTTGCGAAGCAGTTCCTGAACTACGTTGTCTATACTCCAAAGAACAAGACTATACAGGTTAACAATGTTACCCTCATTGAAGACGGAGAATATAAAAACAGAGCTTTAAGAATTGGAATAGGCGAGAACCTTGATAAAAAGACAAAGGATTATGAGCTATACATTAACTTCCTGACCGACTCAACAAAAACTTCATCCATAGTTCAGGGAAGATTTAAGTTCTCCGGAGATCACCCTGATTCTTCAGATCTTCAGATTTTAGATGTAGAGGCCATTAATAACAGACTTGTTTCAGTTTTGCTGGATAAGCCACTGGTTGCTGATAAAGCTGTGAATCCTGAATATTACACTATTTACACTGAGAAAGGTTCTACCTATTGTAAGCCAATTCAGGTAGTTCATTTATCTCACGATAATCTCTTAAGTGAAGTACTGTTGCTGCTTCCAGCCAACAAAACTCTGTCCGAAGACACTGATTATGAGGTAGAGATTTCAAGATATCTTCCATTTAATATAGACAGTATTTCCAAGAGAGGTGACAAAGAGACATTTGAAGGTACCGATACTGCTTACGAAAGTGCTAAAATAGCTGATGCTGTAATAGTCGGTGAAAATACCATAAGAGCTGATTTCAGTACCGATATAACCGAAACAGTGCCCAATATCTCAATCAGTAATTACACTCTTGAATATACTGAGGGTATTTATACTGTCAAGAAAGTGCCTTTAAGCGTTACATTCATTGATTCCCGTACAGTAATTCTCAGATTCAATGATTTGGATTATGATACCCCATATATATTAAAGTGGAATAATATAGCTGATTTATTCGGTGCAAAAGCGGCAGATAACACCAGCACCAGCGGATCGGTTAATGTTCGGATGGGAGTAAAATAAGTAGCAATCTTTAAGTTATTAGTTTCGGTACTACAAATATTATAACTAAAACGGTGCAGATATCTCTGCGCCGTTTTTTTGTATATGATATAATTGATCTTTATCATGAAAAGACCAAATTTGACTTCAAATTCGCAGATTATTATTGAGATGCATCATGCTCTCTGATGAGTGGCCTGGGTTTTAAAATGATAAAAAAGCAGAGCATTAGAAGTTTCATGAGTGTTTTTGGTACAATAAAAACCGAGCGTTCCGGAACTTAAAAATCCCTGCATAAATTGGAAACTCCATTGCGGGCACCCCTGAAAAATAATACCCTTTAAGTTGTCCATACTTGAAGG
>DATCKK010000587.1:0-7668 GCA_036562325.1 Cytophagaceae bacterium
ACCTTCTGCAGCAGGTGCTTCGGCTGCTGCTTCTGCAGGAGCTTCAGTAGCGGCTGCTTCTGCAGCAACTGCTTTTTTCTTGATAGCTTCTGCTCTGGCCTGATTTACTTTAGCCTCAGCTTCTAATCTTGATTTTTTCTCAGCTGCTTTTTTCTGTTCGATAGAAGAAAGTTCTCCAGCTATTGATTTCTCTTTTTGGCTTAACCACTCAGCAAATTTCTTGTCAGCCTGCTCCTGAGTGATAGCGCCTTTTAAAACACCTATTTGAAGGTGTTTTTTCAACATAACACCTTTGTTAGATAACAGAGTTCTTGCCGTGTCAGTTGGAAGAGCTCCTCTCATAACCCAGGTAAGTGCTCTCTCTTCATTTAATAAAACAGAGGCTGGGTTGGTGTTTGGATTGTACATCCCTAATTTCTCAATAAATCTACCATCGCGTGGTGCTCTTGAGTCAGCTACTACGATATCGTAGATAGCTAGTTTTTTACGTCCTCGACGTGCTAATCTGATTTTAACTGCCATTGTATAACGTTTTAGTTAAGTTGATGGAACCCGTCCATCGGAATAAGACTGCAAAAGTAGATAATTCTTTAGAAGAATAAAAGAAAATTTTAAAAAGAAAGCTCGATCTGATTCGATTATAGCCAGTTATGTAAAATAATGGGGTAGTTTCAAAGATTCGATGCACAATAGGTAATGGATTTTGATTAAATCATGGATTGAAATACCGGTGTTAGTCTTTTTAGAAATTCGGATTTTAGTTAAACTTACAGCTTATTATAACTTACTTGTAACCTACAACTCACCCCAAAATGGATATTTGTTTTGCTACTAATAATAAAGGAAAATTAAAGGAGATTAAAGAACTTCTGGAGCCGGAATACAGGATTGTAAGCCTTGAAGATATTGGTTGTAAGGAGGAGCTTCCGGAGACCAGTGATACTCTGGAAGGGAATTCGCTTCAAAAAGCAAAATATGTTTATGATAATTATAAAGTAAGTTGTTTTGCAGATGATACAGGCCTGGAGGTAGAAGCCCTCAACGGAGCACCAGGTGTATATTCAGCCAGATATGCAGGGCCGGAGTGTAATCCTGAAAACAATATGACATTGCTTTTGAAAGAATTGGAGGGAGTAAAAAATAGGAAAGCTAAGTTTCGTACATGCATAACTTTGATTCTGAATGGAGAGGTGAAACAGTTTGTAGGTGAGGTGTCCGGGCACATATTGGAAGCTAAGAAAGGTGAAAAAGGATTTGGTTATGACCCGGTTTTTCAACCGGATGGTTTTGACCGTTCTTTTGCAGAGTTGGAGATGTCAGAGAAAAATGGCATCAGCCACAGGGGAAAAGCGGTAAGAAAGTTGGCGGAATATTTAAAGAGTTTGATTTGATGGTAAATGAGTAAAAAGACATATATAGTTGGTATCACAGGAGGAAGCGCTTCGGGTAAAACGTTGTTCCTAAACAGGCTTCGATCTGCTTTTTCCACGGATGAACTCACTATTATTTCACAGGATGATTATTATAAAAAGAGGGAGTTTCAGCCATTGGACGAACGAGGTGTGGAGAATTTTGATACACCCTTTTCTATTGATTCGGAAGCATTTGCCAGGGATATAAGAGCTTTGTGTGAAGGACGAAGTGTAGAAAAAGAAGAATATACTTTTAATAATCCTGCCCTTACTCCTAAAATTCATACCTATACACCTGCACCTATACTTATTGTAGAAGGTATTTTTGTGTTTTATTTTCCTGAAATAGCGAAAATGCTGGATTTGAAAATATTTCTGGATGCGAAAGAATATATAAAGCTAAAAAGACGGATTATAAGAGACCGGAATGAACGTGGTTATGATATTGAAGATGTGCTGTATCGTTATGAAAATCACGTGGCGCCTACCTATGAGAGATATATTGAGCCTTTTAAAAATGATGCGGACATAATTATACCGAATAATGCTCATTTCGACAAAGCATTGGAGGTACTAACAGGATTTTTGAGATCTAAATTCGGAAAAGATACAAAATAAAAAAGCCGCAGATGGTCTGGTTGGCTGCGGCTTTTTCAATATTGCTAAACTTCTATTATTAAACTTCTTTCACTACTGTTTCAGGGAAAGTAACTTTGTAAAGGTCAATGGACTCCTGAATGATTTTGTAAGCTTCTTCTTTATGTAGGAATCTTTTAACGATTACCTGCTTTTGCTCCAGATTTTTATAATCTTCGAAGAATTTTTTCATTTCTATCAGAGTATGAGGAGGAAGCTCTTCTATGTCATTAACATAATTCACAGACATATCTCTGGCGGCTACAGCAATGATCTTGTCATCTTTTTCATTGTCATCAATCATTTGCATAACACCGATCACTTTGGCTTCGATAAGGCACATCGGAACCACTGGAATAGAAGATATAACTAAAATATCTAAAGGGTCATGGTCATCACAATAAGTTCTTGGGATAAAACCATAATTAGCGGGGTAATGAACAGCAGAAAACAATACTCTGTCCAGTTTCAATAAGCCACTTTCTTTGTCCAGTTCGTATTTTCCTTTGGACCCTTGAGGAATTTCAATAATACTTTGTACTATTTCAGGTGCTTTATCACCATAACTCACATTGTGCCACGAATTCATATAAAAACAAAATTTTTTTTAAACTTAATAAAATTAATTCACGTTAGAAAAGCGTTTCTAACGGAAAAATATAAATTCAAATCGTATTGGTTTTATTTTTTTTTATATACTTTTGCAAGCTAGGCAATTATGGGTAAAAGAAAAAATATAACATATTTCCTGACTGTCGGATGCATTATCCTGGCTTTGCTTTCCAGTTCATTTTCAGCAGACTTTGTTGTTGAAAATAAAATTTCCGGAAAGGAAAAAAAAGATGAGTCATCCCGGAAGAACAGGGAAGAGTTGAAACCTACGGTTTCTCTGGAAGCCGTTGTGCCTGTGCTAAATATTGACTTTCAGCAATGGATTCCCGAGTCTCCTCAATATCGGTTCGTTGCTGAAGCATCTTCTAAAATTGCCATTGCCGAAGTTTTGCCTCCTATCAGATATTTCGAAAATCTGTTTCTGTTTTTTATCGTTACCCAGGCTCCATAGTTTTTTTCTCTTCAGTTTTATTCAAACTCATTTAATAGTTTTATTGTTGAGGCTATTTATTATTCCATATTTAGCTGACACTAATTTGAAATTTAATCACAATACATATATAATTTTAAACTGTAATTAATTAACCAAAATGCGTAACAAAACCGGTATTATAGTACTTACGGCAATCGTTACATTGCTGAGTTTGTACTTTTTATCATTCTCTTTAGTGTCAAGGAAGATACAAAGGGACGCTATTGCTTTTGCCACCGATAGTAATGGTGAGATAAGCTATGCTAAAAAACAATCTTATCTGGACTCTATCTATAATGAACCAGTATACAATTTTCTGGGAATAAAAGATTTTACCTACAAGGAAGTTAAAGAAAACGAACTGAATCTTGGCCTTGACCTACAGGGCGGAATGCATGTAACACTGGAAGTGTCTCCGGTGGAAGTTTTGAGAGGGCTTGCAGGGCCGAATAAGAGCAACCCTAATTTTGAAAAAGCCTTGCAAATGGCTACTGAGCGACAAAAAAATGCTCAAGTGAATTACACAACACTCTTTTTCCAGGCTTATAAAGAAATTGCACCTAATGCTGAGCTGAACGATATATTCGGACATTTAGGAAACAAATCATTTATAGACAGAGAAGCTCCGGATAGTGAAGTAAGAAAGTTTGTAGAGAGAGAAGTTGAAAACGCTATTGACAGAACCTACCAAATCTTAAAAACCCGTATTGATAAGTTTGGTGTAATCAGCCCTAATATCTATAGAATTCAGGGAACAGGCCGTATTCAGGTAGAGCTTCCGGGGGCAGATAACCCTCAAAGGGTAAGAAACCTTTTGCAAGGTGTTGCTAAACTGGAGTTCCTTGAAGTGGCTTCGCCTAATGCTTATATGGGAACTATCAGTCAGATCAACGATTACCTGCTTACTAAAGAGAAATTAGAGAAGACTGAGAAAAAAGAAGAGCAAAAACCAGAAGACCAATTAAAGACTGCCAATGACTTGTTATTAGGTGATACTTCAGGGTTGGCAGCTACCGATAAAGCGGATACATCAGCGATTGCAAAAGCAGATTCTGCAGCTGTTGACTCTCTGAATCAGAATATATCATCTTTTGTGCGAATGATGGATCAGATGGCTTTGCAACAGGCAGGTATGCTGGTATTCAACGTAAAGGATACTGCGAAAGTAAATAAGATCCTTGCTGATCCTAAAGTTCAGGGAATAATTGGTTCTAACATTAAATTCCTTTGGGAAAAACAAAGGCCAAAACCAGGCCAGACAACTTATGGCGTTGAGTTGGTTCCTGTTGAAGTAGGCAGAGGAGGAAAAGCTCCATTAACCGGAGAGGTAATCACCAATGCCAGCTATAATATTGCTCAGAATGGTAAAGGTTATGAGATTTCCATGAGTATGAACTCTGAGGGGGCAAGAAAGTGGAAGAATATGACTGCAAAAGCTATCGAGCAGAAGCCTTACAAGAGAATCGCCATTGTACTGGATAATGTAGTTTACTCTGCACCTACTGTTCAAAGTGAAATTCCAAACGGAATGTCTTCTATTACCGGTGATTTTACAGAGGAAGATGCTAAAGATTTAGCAAACATTTTAAAGGCTGGTAAATTACCAGCATCTCCAAGAATTGTAGAGGAGGGTATCATTGGTCCATCGCTTGGGGTGGAAGCTATCAATTCAGGGTTAATGTCTTCCGTTGCAGGCCTTGCTCTGGTAGTAATATTCATGCTTATGTATTATGGTAAAGGTGGTGCTGTGGCTAACCTTGCTTTGGTATTCAATATCTTCTTCATTCTGGGAGTGTTGGCACAACTTGGAGCAGTACTTACTTTGCCAGGTATTGCCGGTATCGTATTGACTATAGGTATGGCAGTAGATGCCAACGTACTAATATTTGAGAGGATACGTGAAGAGTTGGGATTAGGCAAGTCGTTAAGTGAATCGATTAAACTTGGTTATGGAAGAGCTTTCTGGGCTATCTTTGACTCCAACGTTACTACATTATTAATAGGTATCATCCTGTTCTTAACCGGTTCCGGACCTGTACAAGGCTTTGCAACTACTCTTATCATAGGTATTTTCTGTTCTTTCTTCACAGCGGTATACATCAGCCGTGTAATCATTAGCTGGCTGGAGAAGAAAGGAGCATTAACTCCTGAGTCTTTCGATACCTTCTTGTCCAGAAACTTATTCAGAAATACGAACTTCAATTTCATTGGCAATAGAAAGAAAGCATACATATTCTCTTCTGTACTTATCGGACTTGGGTTTATCGCTATTCTGGTTGCCGGTGGGTTAACTCTTGGTGTAGACTTTAAAGGGGGGCGCTCTTACATCGTAGAGTTCAATCAGCCAATAGTAGCTTCTGAAGTAAGGTCTGCTCTGGTAGATAACTTTGAAGGAAAAGGTACTGAAGTAAAAACCTATGGAAGTAATCAGGTGGTGAAGGTAACTACAAGTTACCTGATCGACGATGAGTCTGCTGAAGCGGATGAAACTGTATTGGCAGCGCTTAATAAAGGACTTGAGGAATTTAAGGATTTAAATCCTTCTGTGCTTGGGTCTACTAAAGTAGGAGCAACGATTGCGGATGATATAAAAAGTACATCGGCTGTATCGGTGATTCTTTCACTGGCAGCTATATTCCTCTATATTCTGGCCCGATTCAGAAGATGGCAGTTTGGATTGGGTAGTGTGGTAGCTCTTGCTCACGATGCCCTGGTGTGTTTTGCAGTATATGGATTTGCAGAGTTAATGGGATTCCCATTGGAGATTGACCAGATATTTATTGGTGCTATCCTTACACTTATCGGATACTCAATTAACGATACAGTGGTTGTGTTTGACCGTGTCAGAGAAAACCTGGGCAATACTACTGCAGATCTTACAGTGGTGATGAATACTGCTATTAACCAAACTTTAAGCCGTACGGTTATTACAGCTACCACGACATTGATAGTTTCTCTTGTATTGTTTATCTTCGGTGGTGAGATATTAAGAGGGCTGTCATTAGTACTTATTATCGCTACTACATTCGGTACTTACTCTTCTATATTTATTGCTGCTTCGCTAATTCTGGATTTAAGAAAGAAACAGGATGCAGTAGGTGGTAATACCGGAAAGAAAGAGCTGAAAAAACAAGCAGTTTAAATTCAATTGTTAAATTGAATTAATAAAGAAGGGCAGTTTCTTTTGAGGCTGCCCTTCTTGCTTTTTATCGCTAAAGCCGAAAACTGTCGAAATAATAAATATGTAAAAAGAATAAATTTTGCAGCCTTGAGTAAATAAGTAGGCTTGTAGCAAAAAAATAAAGCGAAGAAAAATGCATATTTTTCTTCGCTTCTTATTTCCTGTTGTATTCTCTTCCTCTTTATTCTATTTCTTCTCCGCAGGTACTTTTACGTCAATGCTTAACTCTTCCAATTGAGCCGCAGATATTGGCGAAGGAGAATCAATCATTACATCTCTGCCGGCATTGTTTTTAGGGAAAGCAATAAAGTCTCTGATAGAGTCTGCACCGCCGAACAATGAACATAATCTGTCGAATCCGAAAGCAATACCACCATGTGGAGGCGCACCATATTCAAATGCTTCCATCAGGAAGCCAAATTGTGCTTTCGCTTCTTCGTCAGTAAATCCAAGATGTTTGAACATCAAGGCTTGTAGTTCTCTGTTGTGAATTCTTATAGATCCGCCACCTACTTCTACGCCATTGATAACCAGGTCATAAGCATTGGCTCGTACTTTGCCCGGGTCTGTATCAAGTAGTGGAATATCTTCAGGCTTTGGAGAAGTAAACGGATGGTGCATAGCGAAATATCTACCTTCTTCTTCGTTGTATTCCAATAATGGGAAGTCAATTACCCATAGTACGGAATACTTCTCCTTGTCTCTAAGTCCAAGCCTGCTACCCATCTCAAGGCGCAATTCATTTAACTGTTTGCGGGTGGCGTTTTCCTCTCCACTTAATATTAACAGAAGATCACCAGGCTTAGCCTTCATTTTGGTAGCCCAGGCTTTCAGGTCTTCCTGTGAATAGAATTTATCAACGGAAGATTTGAAAGAACCATCTGCTTCACATTTCACATATACCAAGCCTTTCGCTCCGATTTGCGGACGCTTCACCCATTCGGTTAATTCATCGATTTGTTTTCTGGTATAACCGGCACATCCCTGTGCACAAATACCTACTACCAAAGGCGCTGAGTCAAATACATTAAAGCCTTTTCCTTTAGCCACATCGTTCAGCTCAACAAACTTCATCTCAAAACGGGTATCCGGTTTGTCAGAGCCATAATATTTCATGGCGTCGGAGTAAGCCATTCTTGGTACTTCATTTAACTCAATACCTTTTACCGTTTTGAATAAATGTTTGATAAGTCCTTCAAAGGTATTTAGAATGTCTTCCTGAGTAATAAAAGACATTTCACAGTCGATCTGAGTAAATTCCGGTTGACGGTCAGCACGAAGGTCTTCATCCCGGAAACATTTAACTATCTGGAAATAACGGTCGAACCCGGAGACCATCAGCAACTGCTTGAAGG
>DATCKK010000590.1:0-8790 GCA_036562325.1 Cytophagaceae bacterium
CGTTTAAGCTTCTGCCTATAGATACATTTACAGTTCCTTTATTTTCTTTGGGCGTTCCCCAGATCAGTGCATAATATGTTCTCTCAATGCTATGGTCAAAAAACTGTTTGGCAAGGTGTGTCATCGCCAGTTCTGATTTAGCAATAACCAACAAGCCCGAAGTGTCTTTGTCGATCCGATGTACGAGGCCGGGACGACACTCACCATTTCTATGTGTAGGGAGGTTTTGAAAATGATAAACGAGGGCATTGACCAGTGTGCCGTTCCAGTTGTTGTAAGCTGGATGCACTACCATTCCGGCGGGTTTATTTACCACAAGCAGGTCATCATCTTCATAAACGATATTCAAAGGAATATTTTCAGGAATAATCTCTTCATTTCTGGGCGGATGTGGGAGAGAAATAGTAATTATATCTCTTGGCTTTACTTTATAGCTTGGTTTTACAGGTTTTGAATTGACCAGTACCGATTCGCTTTCCATCGCATTCTGTAACCGGGTACGAGTGGCATTTGGAATCCTGTCCATCAAAAATTTGTCGATACGTAATAAAGCTTGTCCCTTATCTACTTCTATGCGATAATGTTCGTATAAATCAGCATCTTCCGATAATTCGGAAGAGTCCATTTCCTCATGGTCTGTCATGTTCCTGTGTTTCTTTCCTGTAAATCAAAGTTTAAAATTACCCAACAATTTGTTCTTATTAAAAATAAAATTTAAACCTTTGCGAAACGTCTGCCTTATATAACAATTATTTCTTTCTGAAAGATCAATATCAAGTGCGGAATGTGCTGGTAATTATTGATTTTGAATATGAGTTTGAATTTTATTTTACCTTCCCCTTTCCAAAAACTGGAGGATAAGTTACTGGATAAGTATGAGGTTACCCTCTTTGTTAAGAGAGATGACCTTATACATCCCATTGTCTCAGGAAATAAGTGGAGGAAGCTAAAGTATAATTTGGAGGAGGTCCGGCGCCAGAATAAAGACACTATTCTGACTTTTGGTGGTGCTTATTCTAATCATATTCATGCTACGGCTGCTGCTTGTAAGTTGTCAGGTTTGAGAAGTATTGGAGTAATAAGAGGTGAAAAACAAGAAGTACTTAATCCTACGTTGGCCTATGCAACGGAAGCGGGTATGTATCTGGAGTATATGGATCGTCAAACGTATCGCAATAAAGAAACTGAAGCAGTTTTGCAAGGCCTGAAGGATAAGTTCAGAGATGTTTTTATAATTCCGGAAGGAGGGGGAAATGTTTTAGGGGCAAAGGGATGTAAAGAGATAGTTGCTGAAATACCCGAGGATTTTGACTATATCTGTTGTGCTTGTGGAACAGGAACTACCCTTGCGGGAATAACTGCATCACTGACTGGAAATCAAACAGCAGTGGGCTTTTCAAGCCTTAAAGGAGGAGACTTTCTAAAGGGGCAGGTTTTGAAGTTATTAGGAGAACTTAACTCTACAAATACTCAATTTGAATTAATAACCAATTATCATTTTGGCGGATATGGTAAAATTAAACGGGAATTGGTGGAATTTATTGATGCTTTTCAGCAAAGAACACAAGTACCACTGGAGCCTGTTTATACCGGAAAAATGATTTTTGGTATTTATGATTTACTGGAAAAGGGATATTTTAAACAAGGAGCAAGAATTGTTATTGTACATACAGGAGGATTACAGGGAAATGACGGTATGAAAATAAAAATGGAGAAATTGAAAGGGAATCCGTTTTAAACAGGTTTATATTGTAACTTGAAAAATTCCCTTATCTGGGATACATTTACAAAACGTATAATAATCGTAAATTCCTGAATAATGAAAAATTATATAAGCGAAAATAAAGATAAATTTTTAAAAGAACTTTTTGAGTTGCTTCGGATTCCGTCGGTAAGTGCGGATTCCAAATACAAAGATGATGTATTCAGGACTGCGGATTTTATAAAAAATGCTTTGATACAAGCTGGGGCAGATAAAGCAGAGTTGTGTGAGACAGCAGGCTATCCGGTAGTTTATGCAGAAAAGATTATTGATCCTTCTCTTCCAACTGTCTTGGTGTATGGCCATTACGATGTGCAGCCGCCTGACCCTCTAAATCTTTGGATTTCTCCTCCCTTTGAACCACAAATAAGAGATGGGAAGATATATGCGCGGGGAGCTTCGGATGATAAAGGACAGATGTACATGCATGTTAAAGCATTGGAAACAATGGTTAAAACTAATTCAGTGCCATGCAATCTGAAGTTTATGATAGAAGGGGAAGAAGAGGTGGGGTCTGATAATCTGGGAGCGTTTATAACTGCCAATAAAGAAAAATTAAAGGCCGATGTGGTATTAATTTCCGATACAGGAATTTATTCTGAAGATATACCCAGTATTACAGTAGGGTTACGAGGACTATCGTATCTGGAAGTAGAAGTTACCGGCCCAAACAGAGATTTGCACTCAGGGATGTATGGTGGCGCGGTAGCCAACCCCATCAATATTTTGTGTGAAATGATTGCCTCTCTTAAAGATGAGAATAATCATATAACCATACCCGGATTTTATGATGATGTAGTGGAACTGAGCGAAGAAGAGCGAAAAGCGTTGAACAGTGTGCCTTTCAGTATTGAGGAATATAAGAAGGAGTTAAATATTGAAGAAGTTCATGGTGAAAAAGGATACACAACGTTGGAGCGTGTATCTATTCGCCCTACATTGGATGTAAATGGAATCTGGGGAGGGTATATTGGTGAGGGAGCTAAAACGGTATTGCCATCCAAGGCATTTGCAAAAATATCCATGCGGTTGGTGCCTAACCAATCTTCTGAAAAGATTACCGAATTGTTTAAAAAGCATTTTGAGTCTATTGCCCCAAAGAGTGTGAAGGTGAAAGTAACACCACATCATGGAGGCGAACCAGCCATTACTCCTACAGATTCTTTGGCTTATAAAGCTGCAAGTCTGGCATTTGAAGAGGCGTGGGGAAAAACACCAGTTCCAATGCGAGAGGGGGGAAGTATTCCAATTGTAAGTTTGTTTGAAAAAGAGCTGGGGCTGAAAACTGTATTAATGGGCTTTGGCCTGGACTCAGATGCAATACATTCTCCTAATGAGAGTTATAAAGTAGACCATTATTTTAAAGGGATAGAAACTATAACAATATTTCACAAGAAATTTGCAGCGTTGAGCAAAAATAAATTATAGGGAGTGAATGCCACTTCTCGAAGTCTCAAGTTCTGCAATAAATACTATCACGTAATTTCTCCCCGAGAAATTATAGTTTTAAAATTTGTTTATGACAAATATGAAAAAGAATCTTCTCGTTCTCTTTTTATCACTGATTGCGCTAACAGTTTCCGCGCAAATTCAGCGACCTGCCAAATGGCGATTTGAGCTTTCTAAGAAAGAAGTAAAGGTGGGAGAAACTATAGAATTGATATTCTATGTGGATATCGATGAAAACTGGTATATGTATTCATCAGATTTTGAAATGGAGGCAGGGCCGATGCCGGCTACATTTGATTTTGCTCCACATAACTCTTATAAATTGGTAGGCGGAATAAAAGCAGTGGGTGCAAAAAAGAAATATGATGAAATATTTGAAGGCGAATATACTTATTTTAACAAAAAAGCTGAGTTCAGACAAAAAGTAAAGATTCTTAAGCCCGATCCCCAGATAACAGTTACTTATAATTATCAGGTGTGTTCTGATAAAAGTGGGCAATGTATACCATTTGAAGATGAATATACTTTTACAGGAATAAAAGTTACAACTTCTGTAGAACCATCAAAGCAAACAACCCCGGATGAGAGTATAAAAGTTAAAAGTCCGGAAAAAGCTACCGATTCAGAAAGTACTTCGCAAACGATAACGATAAAGCAAGACGACAGATACTATTCACAGAGAATAACAGAGCTTGAAAAAGAAAAAGCTAAACTTATTACTTATGATACAAATGGTGAAGATGAATCAATAAAATACTTAAAAGATTTTGTGAACAAGTACGGGAAGAAGTAATTGCTTATGTTTAAAAGAATCCTCTTATTTTTTGTAGTACTCTTTATTTTTACCGGAGCTGTTTCCAGTAAAAATGTGCCTGATCAGGAGCTGAATAAGGTTGCAGAGCATATTCAGAAACTGATCAAAAGAGATAGTATAAATAATCGAATCATTGAAGAACTGAAAGGAGAGATTGACTCCCTTAAAGGGAAGAAGCCGTTAAAATCTTCGCAGGAGACCGATTTGGGTTCATGGGGAGACAAACCTAAGGCAATGGAAAAACTCGGCCCTTTTAAAGATCGGGGAACGGGCGCCGGAGAGCTATCCCTCATTGCTTTTATGATGGTAGCTTTTGGTGCGGGGCTTATCGCTTTAGTTACTCCTTGTGTGTTCCCAATGATTCCCATGACAGTTACTTTCTTTACCAATGCGAGCCAGTCAAGGGGACAAGCAGTTCGTAAAGCTTTTGTATATGGTTTTTCCATCATTGCTATTTATTCTTTAATCGGATTGGTATTATCCAAGCTGAATGGGGCAGATTTCGCTTCCTTTTTAAGTACTCACTGGCTACCTAACGTAATCTTCTTTGTAATCTTCCTGGTATTTGCATTAAGCTTCCTTGGAATGTTTGAAATAAACCTTCCAACTAAATTTGTAAACAAAGTCGACCAGGAGGCTGATAAAGGTGGGTATTATGGAGTCGTCTTTATGGCCTTTACACTGGTGCTGGTATCGTTTTCCTGTACCGGCCCGATAGTGGGCTCTATTTTGGTTGAGGCAGCCGGAGGACAAACATTAAAGCCATTCCTGGGAATGTTGGCCTATTCTTCTGCTTTTGCTATTCCATTTACTTTGTTTGCTATGTTCCCATCCTGGTTAAGCAGGTTGCCAAAATCAGGAGGATGGCTGAATGTAGTTAAAGTGACCCTTGGATTTCTTGAATTGGCATTGGCATTTAAGTTTTTAAGTGTAGCAGATCAGGTGTATCACTGGAACATATTGGGAAGAGATGTATTCATCGCTATATGGATTGTAATATTTGTACTGTTGGGTGTTTATTTATTAGGTAAAATTCGAATGCCACATGATAGCCCTGTAGAAAACACAAGTGTTCCAAGGCTTATACTGGCTATTATCTCTTTTAGCTTTGCCATGTACTTATTCCCTGGTTTATTTGGAGCTCCGCTGAAAGCTATATCGGGTTATTTGCCACCTATGTATACACACGACTTTGATTTGCCTGGAATAATCAGAACCTATACTTCCGATAAGCATAGCGCTGGAAAAGTGCTTTGTGAAGAACCTAAATATGGAAGCAAGTTAAAGTTGCCACATGGACTGAAAGGTTATTTTGATTATAAACAAGCTATTGAATGTGCTAAAGAAAAAGGCTTACCTGTATTTATTGATTTTACCGGACATGGTTGTGTGAACTGCCGTGAAATGGAAGCGAATATTTGGTCTGATCCGGAAGTTTTAAGAAGATTGAGTGGTGACTACCTGATTGTTGCTTTGTATACCGATGACAGAACAATATTGCCGGAGACTGAATGGTATAAAGGGACAGATGGAAAGACCAAAAAAACAATAGGTGCTCAAAACCTTGACCTGGAAGCAACCAAGTTCAAAAGAAATTCTCAGCCGTTCTATGTACTGCTCGATCCGTATACTGAGCAGTTATTGGCAGAGCCGGTTGGCTACACTTCAAGCGTGGCAGAGTTCATTGATTTTCTTGAAGAAGGTACGACTAATTTTGAAATTCTGAACGGTAAAAAAAAATAACTAATAATTATAGCAAAAAGAGTTTGTCCGGTTCAAAGGCAAACTCTTTTTCTTCTTACATGAAAGTATCTGTCATAAAGAAAGCAGTATTACAAGGCCTGCCTTCTGCTTCCGGAATGGAAATTATTGATGGCGTTATTTATGTCGTAGGGGATGATTCACCTTATTTGTATGTGTTGGATCATTCTTTACGAGAGATAAATAAAGTAGAACTTTTTCAAACAGAAGACTTCGAGTCTGGAAGAATACCCAAAAATATTAAACCTGATCTTGAAACGCTTACTCATTTAACCATTGCCGGCAATAAATATTTACTGGTTACAGGTTCGGGGTCAGATGTGAACAGAGATAAAGGCTTCCTCATAAAACTACCTACCAAGTATAATAAGAAGTTTGTTGTACAGGAGCTAAACTTCAAAGGGTTGTTTGATTTGCTTCGAATGAACGAAGATATAATTGGGACAGATGGTGAGTTGAATATCGAAGCTTCTACAGTAACAGAAGATTATTTTATTTTATTTAATCGAGCTAATAAAAAGGGAGTGAACACGGCTTTGGTGTTCAATTTGGAGGAGTTTATAGTCTACCTGTCTGAGAATCCGGAATTGATACCATTTCCCGTTGTTATACCTTATGAACTGAAAGGAATAAATAATATTCCTGCAGGATTTTCGGGAGCGTCATCCATGGGAAACCAAATATTTATTACTGCTTCAGTAGAAGATACAGACGATGCAATATCGGATGGAGAGGTGTATGGGAGCTTTGTAGGAATAATGACAGCGGGAAAGGATGCTTTGCTAAAAGGAAGCAGGCAGGAAGTTCTTTCAGCAATAGAACGATATGCGATAGTTGAAGAAAACGAAGTACCAATACCTTTGAAAATAGAATCAATATCCGTTTATGAAAAAGAAAATGATAAAGAGATTATCGCTTTAGCTGTTGCCGATAATGATCTGGGAAGTTCGGAGCTGTTGATGTTGCAAATCAATTTGGATTAATCTCTAAATGAGGGAGAGTTTTTAGGTTATTTTTTGTTTAATATCCCTACTCTTACCATTTATATATAATAATTTAAAACAGGGTTAATTATTTGGAAGGTTTTTCTTTCACTTTGTGACCTTCTCCATTTTATACATAAAGACGATTGCTTTTGATGTAATAAATGAAGAAGGCGTTGAATGAACATAGACGTTATTTTTTAATGATTTTACTTCTGACAACAAAGCTTTCCGTTGTTGTTTTTATTATATAAAGCCCCGGGTGTAACCCATTCAGAAATATATTTATTTTATTGTTATTTATTGAGTCTATAGTTTTTACCAGAGCTCCTTCTGATGTGAAGATTTCAATTTTTTGTAAAGAAATGGTGTCTGAAACAATAGTAATAAAATTTTCGGAAGGGTTAGGGTAGATATTAACCAGTGTCTCTGACCCTGGAACTATATTGGTTATTTTTGAATATAGTTGACTTACTGGTATTGTTTCTTGAGGTAACAAACCACTGGTCCATTCCAATTGTATATAAGCGTTTCCATATTCCTCAAAATATTCTAAAACAATCGGATATTTCTTGCCCTTTTTAAGGGAAATGTTGCCAGACTTAGAAAGCTTGCCATGGCCGGTCCAGTCGTCTATGATTAGTTTATTATCCACCCAAAGTCTTGCTCCATCATCACTGGTAGTTATAAATGTATGTTCCCCTGTTACCAGTGGTTCCAGCCAACCGGTATATCTTGCAAAGAAGAGGTCATTTTGAATTCCTTCAGGCGAGCCATAGCCCCAGTCAAAATGAATATTTCCCTGGTTGGTTAAATCAGGGCTGTCGTTGTAAAAGTTTGCTTCTGAATTGTAGTAGTAACTATTTAATCCATCACCACTTCCCTTTTTTACTTCACTGAAAGTTGCCACAATAGTTGTGTCTGAGTTGGGAGAATAGAAGTCATAAGTTAAGTCGTCAATGGTGCCCCAGGAATCAAATGAGTATATTTTGCCATTAGAGAGTTGTCCATAAGCTTTTAGTGACCTCAGAATTCCTGTTACGGAAGTAAAAGTAGTATCTCCTGTAATTTTTTTTCCGTCTAATTGCAAGCTTAAGTTTTCAGGAATGGTCCTGATGGTAATCGTTGCTTTCTGCGGATAGATTTCCCTGTAAATAGTGTGAGTAAGCCCTTCCGAATCAGTTATGCTCAGATATATTCTATACCACACATTGTCGCTGGTCTCACCAATTCTTGGAATGACATAGCTGCCAGAGCTGCCTGTAAATGAGCCAAGAGCAGGATGTTTATGGCTGTCGTGATGGAAATCAATCCACCATGTTAGTTGTGACGCGTCAAGTATCCCATCTTCCTCATCAAATCCGGAGCCCGAAAAGAAGATAGTATCTCCTGCTTTGTATTTATACTCAGCGGAAGGTTCATTAATAGTAGCTACAGGCCTGTGATTATCTATTATTCGGAGTAAGGCAATATCGGATGTGTCCTTGCCAAATTCGTTGGAAACAATACAATAAACAGTGGCTGAGTCTAAATCCAGTTCTGTGTCTTCAATAATGAATATACTAGAGTCATTATCTATTACAGTTCCATTAACTACCCAGGAATAGGAAAGGGGTTGGTTGCCATAAGCAATGACGCTAAACTGTACAGGTTCGCCTACCGGAATGGTTTGACTTTTAGGATGTCTGGAAATAAATGGTGCTCCATTTCCGGTATAGGTTATCATTACTAAAGTTCCTGTACTGGTAGTTGTGTTACTTTCCACACTACCATCTAGTGTTGAGCCATCAAAGCTGCCTCGTTGAAGGTATATCATCTGACCCTCTGTTGTAATAGCTAATGCAACGGCTGATTTTAAATTTGTTGCGAGTGTGCCTTGTACTTCTCCTGATGCTGGATCTAAATAAAATAATTCTCCACTACAATAATCTAAAAAAAAGTATTTGTCCCAATATTCCGGTGGGAATGAATTTATTTGAGGTTGATAAAAGACGCCCCCGGTAATAGCACATCGATTATGG
>DATCKK010000593.1:0-4158 GCA_036562325.1 Cytophagaceae bacterium
GTTTATCGGAGAGTATGCGAGTGAGCAGGAGGTGAATATTGCAGTTGTTGAGCTACTAAGAGTAGTTAAGGAATTGAATATTCAGAGTGAGGGGCTTCACATCGTAGAACATATCCTTTTAAGGCCGGATTTGAAAGACCAGAATCACGGTATTCTTATCTATAATGAGAACCGAAAGCCTATATTAAAGAGTGCCAAACAATACTCATTTGAAGAAAGGGAAATAGCCATCAGAGAAATTAAGGCACATTTATATGAATTTGCTAATTACTCTGTAGAAGCAACCAGAGATAAAGATTTTGAAATACACTTTAAAACGCCGGACG
Source organism: Cytophagaceae bacterium (assembly GCA_036562325.1). Taxonomy (GTDB): domain Bacteria; phylum Bacteroidota; class Bacteroidia; order Cytophagales; family Cytophagaceae; genus DATCKK01. The sequence goes on from DATCKK010000593.1 coordinate 327, forward strand.
ACAAATACCACTTTGTGAGTCTTGAAGCCAATATCTCTGTTGAAGAGACTCATGAGAAGATGGAAAAACTTTTTCAGTTTATAACTGACTTGCATGTAATACGGCCGTTTGAGGAGAAGATAGGTTTATATGTGTTGAACAGTTATAGCAATGAAGTTATACCAGAAGATTTCTTTAGTTACCGTGTAAGTGTATTATTACCTGACTGGACAGCAAGGTTTAGTAATAAAGAATTCCGGTCTATTATAGAAGATACTATCCATGAGCAGAAGCCTGCGAATGTGGCGCTTCAATGTTATTGGCTTACTCCTTCTAATATGGAAGAGTTTGAAAAAGTATATTATGAATGGATGGAGGAAAAAAGAAATCCGGAATTTGATAAAGAAAAGATGGACAAACTTAATAATCAGATAAGCGACTTACTCACAAAGTTTAAGGAAAGCTGTGATATGTAGTTCTTATGGAGCAGCAGCATCTTCTGCAAAAATATATTTGGGATATTGAATTCAACTCCACGGAAGAGAAGGCAAAAGAGGTTCAGGAAAGAATAACTAACTTTATTAAAGAATCCCTGGTTCGACTAACCGATGAGGTATTTACTGACTTATCTGATGAGAAATATGATATCAGAATAAATAAGTTGGAAATAGACCTTGGTGAAGTCAATTTGGCAGATCTGGAGCATGAAATTTACTGGAAGCTTAAAAGCAAGTTGCAAGACGAGCTGAAACTGCGACTGGTTAAACAGTATATTCCTCACGACGAGAGCAGGCCGGAGTTTGTATCCAGACAAGAGTCAAAGCTTAGTTTCTTTTCTCATTTTTTACAATATGGATATTTCCCCTGGTCGGTTAAGAAAATAGAAGGAAAGGTATCGGTTCGGCAGCTTTTCCGGGAACTGATGCAGGAAGAACCGGAAAAAATCAAAAAACTTCTGGCTTCTGTTATTAAATCCCCTGAAGTACAACTTCGATTGATCAGGCAACTTGAAGATACTGATCTATGGCTTATTATTAAAATCTGGGCAGAGTCAGAGGAGCCCGTTTACAGGAAAATCTATTCGGATATCATTAAAGTTTATCTGGCCAGGCCGGTTTTAAAAAACACTTTAACGGAATACAGAGAACTTATATGGAAGTTTTATCTGGAAGAGGTTGTTGTAAAAAAGCATATTATTAAAGATACGAAAGAGCTTATTACTTCTGCAATATCTTACATCGCTGAGGCCACATCTACTCCTGAAGAAGAAGTAATAGCGGCCAAGTTAATAACCGTTATTGGAAATGCGTCTACACTTTCTTTTCAGTCCATATTACCTAAAGTAATTTCCGAGTTGGCGGCTGAGAAGCAGATTCCGGTGTACCGGATGGAACCGGCAAGTAAAAGGCAAATCATTGAAGAACTCCGTAAAACCTCGGCTGATAAGATTAAAGTATTTATAGAAACTGCTTTGCCTGTATATTATGGTGTAATCAGGGAGTTTATAAAAGAGGCATCGGCAGTGGTTAAAAAAATGGGAATTACCCTTAGTGAAGCGGAAGTAGAAACTCGGGTTTGGAATGCTGCTATAAAATTTCTGTCCCAATCAGAGGTAAAGGCTTTTAGTAAGGCCGACTTTATTGCCGCTCTTATAGCCCGAATTATACCTGACTTATCGGTAAGTGTTATTACATTTATTCAAAGTTTATCGTTTCCTGAATCGGAGAAAGAAGTGCTGGTGCATAAAATATTGAAGGAGGAGATAGTTCTGGAGGAAGCCGCAGAAAAAGAAGATGATGATGAAAAAGAGAAAAAAGGATTTGAAGAATATCGAAGGAAGGAACAGGTAAAGAAGGAAAAGTTTCTAACAGATCTGTTAAAGTTTGCCGTGTGGGTAAAAAGAGAAGAGGAGTTGGGTTTACTCATTGCGCGGGCAGAGAATTATATAAAGGAATTGGTAATAAGTAATCCGGTACTTTTAAAGCGTATTTTTAGCAGTTCAGGATTTGACTTAGCCAGATTACCATTCCAACGATTTATAGAATTGTTAAGTCCTGAAGTAGCTACTATAGTACTTAAAGAAATTGCCGGTATCAACGAGGACGAGCGAATTAAATTAAAAGAGGAGGCTTATAAGAGTATTATAGAATATGTGTTACAGACAGGTACTGTTCCTTACCTTGAGTTATCTAAGATTGATAAAAAGAGCCTGGATCAAATTGTTACAGACTTTGCTAAAAAGTATCCTTCTGAATTCTATCAGCTCATTGATAAACATGTTCGAATTACCGGAGAAAAAGAAAAGCTTAATAGTATTAAATCCATTGTATCTACTCCTGTTTTTACACAATATTTTTCTGAGATAGAAGAAACCTTAACGTTTGTAGAAAAGCCAGAGACAGTAAGGGAAGCAGGCCTGAAATATAGCACGGACTATATTTCAGTAATCAGGAAGTATGTTATTGGAGATGATGCTATAGCAGAAGTAGATATAGAGCAAGTTGTAAAAGCTTTTATAAATGAGTATACAGCACAGGCAAAATTGTTCTTTGCTAAAATTACAGAGAAAGAGTTAAGCCGGCTGCAAAAAGGTTTGAGTCCTGCTTTGTTTGAGGTTATACAAAGAGACAGGAAAAAGATATTAAAGGATATAGAACCGGTAGTGGATAAGCCAAAAGGATTACCGGATAATCCTTTTGAAGTGGAAGAGCCGAAAAGCTATGTGAAGTTAGAATCCGGAGAACCGATTTATATTAATAATGCAGGAATGGTTATTTTCCATCCTTATTTGACGAGGTTTTTTAAAATGCTAAATCTCGTTGATAAGAAAGAATTTAAGGATGAGTATTCTGCGCATAAAGCAGCTCATTTGTTACAGTACCTTGTAAACAAAGGATTGCAGTCGGAAGAACATGAACTGGTGTTGAATAAAATAATGTGTGGAATAGATATTAATACACCTGTATTCAGAGATATAGAATTGACAGAAGAAGATAAGGCAACCTGTGAAAGCCTGATTGAGGGGGTTATTCAAAACTGGCCTATATTGAAAAATACCAGTTCTGAAAACTTCAGGGCATCATTTTTAATCAGAGAAGGCCGACTTATGGATGATCCAAAAGGCTGGATGTTAAAGGTGGAAGAACGTGGCTACGATGTGTTGGTAGAAAAGCTGCCATGGGCAATAGGCATGGTCAAATTACCCTGGATGTCTAAAATAGTGTATGTGGAATGGAAATAATGAATGCTAAAAATAATAAACTTTCTTTGGCCAAAGAAATAGCGTGGTTTGAATCACTTATTCATGCTTGTATGGATAAATATTTTAACGGCGAAACTTTCAATGTCGCTGATGCTTCCCTTCAACCACCTGATTTAAGTTCTGATCATTCTAATTATTCTTATATAATTGATTATTACAAGTTCGGATACAAAGAAAGAATCATATTGATGCTTGCTTTGATTCCTCATATCAAGCCGCATGTATTAGATGTATTTTTCACCCGAAACAACAGTTATGATAAGACTTTTACCGAGTTTGGAGGAGTGAAAGGTAATAATCATACCGGATTTTTGCCAACAGTAGAGACGGCAGCATTTCTGATTGCCGGCAATAATCTCGATAATAGGTTTAACCTGCTTTCCCTGCTTCATGAAAAGAATTATCTCCGCAAGCATAATATCATTGTATTAGATTCATCGGGAGAGAATGAGCCTTTCTTTAGCCGGCCTTTGCGCATTTCAAAAGAGTATCTTGCTTTTCTTACCACGGGAAATCAGTATAAGCCGGAGTTCAGTTCATCTTTTCCAGCTTCTTTGCTAACTACCCAATTTACCTGGTCTGACCTTGTAT
>DATCKK010000594.1:0-5005 GCA_036562325.1 Cytophagaceae bacterium
CCATAATATGGAACCGGTATTTGTTTCTGAAAATGTCGTCGATACCGGAAATGTTCGTTTATTAAAAGATCTTCATCTCAAAATGTCTTTAAAACAAGGAAATTCTACTCCCATTGATGCTATTGCATTTGGTTTTGGCCAACATTTTGAGAAGATTAAATCAGGTAAACCTTTCCATGTTTGTTATAGTATTTCAGAAAATGACTTCAACGGGAAAAAAAGTTTACAACTATTTATTAAGGATATAAAATTTGATGACTAATTTTAACCTTTCAAAAGGTTGGTAACGGGCATGATTTTAAGAGCAGAAAATCTAATTAAAAAATATAAATCCAGAACAGTTGTAAATAACGTATCTGTAGAAGTAAAGCAAGGAGAAATTGTCGGGCTGCTGGGGCCGAATGGTGCCGGAAAAACCACCTCCTTCTATATGATCGTTGGCCTTATCAAGCCCAACGAAGGCCATATTTATCTGGAAAATGAAGATATTACCGACCTTCCTATGTACCAAAGGGCCAAACGCGGAGTTGGCTATCTGGCCCAGGAAGCATCTGTATTCCGCAAACTATCTGTAGAAGAAAACATACTTTCCGTATTAGAGTTAACAGATCTTCCCAAACAAAAACAGAGAGAAAAAGTCGAAGAATTGTTAGAGGAGTTCAGCCTTACCCATGTCCGTAAAAACATAGGAATGGTACTTTCCGGAGGAGAGAGGAGAAGGACCGAAATCGCACGGGCACTGGCAGTAGATCCGAAATTCGTTTTATTAGATGAGCCATTTGCCGGAGTTGACCCGATTGCCGTGGAGGAAATTCAGTCAATTGTGGCTAAATTAAAAAATAAAAATATTGGTATTCTGATTACCGACCATAACGTAAACGAAACCTTGTCCATTACCGACAGGGCATATTTACTATTTGAGGGCAAAATATTAAAGTCCGGAACCGCCGAAGAGCTGGCTGCAGATGAACAAGTGCGAAGAGTATACCTTGGAAAGCATTTTGAATTGAAACGTAAGATTTGATTGTTGTGAATTTGCTGAATGACATATTAAAATACTTTCTGAAGAAACGAATTTCTGATATCCAAAAATTCATAGACGCCCCTCATGAAACTCAGTCGGGTATATTTCAATCATTGGTTGAAAAGGGTAAGAAGACAGAGTGGGGTTTAAAATATGGGTATGGAAGCATTCGAACCTATGACGACTTTAAATCCAGAGTTCCTGTATCCAGCTATGAAGAACTATTTCCCTATATTCAGCGAATGCTTAATGGAGAACAAAATATTCTATGGCCCGATACGATCAAATGGTTCTCCAAATCTTCCGGAACAACAAATGCCAAAAGCAAATTCATTCCGGTTTCTACCGATGCTTTAGAAGAATGTCATTATAAAGGAGGCAAAGACCTTCTTTCCCTATATTTCAATAACCGCCCGGACAGCAAATTATTTACCGGTAAAGGCTTGGCCATTGGGGGAACCTATAGCAAAAATCCCGGTTTTGATAATTCCTTTTATGGTGACGTTTCTGCCGTTATTATGGCCAATCTTCCCCTATGGGCTCAATACGCCAGAACCCCTTCGCTCGAAATAGCCCTGATGGATGAATGGGAGCAAAAAATCGAAAAAATAGCCCAAGCTACCATCAAAGAAAATGTAACCAATATCTCCGGTGTTCCTACATGGACCATTGTACTACTGGAGAGAATACTGGCAATTACAGGCAAGAAAAATTTAATGGAAGTATGGCCGGAATTTGAAGCATTTTTCCATGGGGCTGTGGCATTTACTCCATATAAAGAAATATTCAAGAAGTTCTTTCCGGACGAAAAAGTAAAATACATAGAAACGTATAATGCTTCTGAAGGATTTTTCGGCATGCAGGACCGATTAGGCTCCGATGAAATGCTGCTCATGCTGGACTATGGTATCTTTTATGAGTTTATACCGATGGAAGACTTTGAGTCCGATAACCCTAAAACCTTAAGTCTAAGTGAAGTAGAGTTAAATAAAAACTACGCAATGGTAATTTCAACCAATGCAGGTTTATGGAGGTACAAAATAGGTGATACCGTTAAGTTTACTTCTCTTTCCCCTTATCGGATTAAAATTAGCGGAAGAACAAAGCACTTCATCAATGTTTTTGGAGAGGAAGTGATTGTGGAAAATGCCGAAACAGCCATTTCACTCGCCGGACAACAAACAGGTGCCATAATAACTAATTTTACCGCGGCCCCTGTCTATTTCTCTACTGGCAATAAAGGAGGCCATGAATGGATTGTGGAGTTTTCGGTTGCCCCCACCGATATGGAATTATTCACTAAAACACTGGACGAGGAACTGAAAAAAGTCAACTCCGATTATGAAGCCAAAAGATATAAAGACCTGGCTCTTCAACCACCTATTGTTCACAAAGTACCGGAAGGAACATTCTATCGCTGGATGAAAAAAAGGGGTAAACTGGGTGGACAAAATAAGGTTCCAAGACTATCCAACTCACGTGAGTATGTGGATGATATTCTTAAGAACCTTATTGTACTTGGAGATAATTAATGGTATAACCTTATTTTTTCAGGAAAAGATCACCTTATCCAACATATTATCTGCCCGCGCACTCAACACCAAATACCTCACCCGGTCTCCTCTTTTCTTAGCTTCAATAGCTTCAAGCCGTAGCTGGGTATATTCTTTCCTCTGCCTTTGCTCCCGAAAATACCTTAACAAACGTTTCATACCTCATCAACATCATCTCTATATACAACCATTGGTGAGTTTCCTTTGTTTGGGAGCTTTACTTTAGCAGAGTCAGCCGAGTTAGGTGATAAAACGAAAACCGGAGCAATATGGACAATACATAAAATTGAATAAAATCAAGACAAAAAATAATGTTCGTTAACTATTAAAACCAAAAAATAGACTTTTTATAGATCTGCTTTTAAAATACCCCAATTAAAAGCGGGAGACAAGAACGCCAATAGAAATTTTATCTTCTAATTCAAGAAAACTTTATCCACATTTTGATCAACTTTTCCACAAAAAGACAACCAAAACACACAACTCAAAGAAAATCAAACAAATACAAGAAAGACTAGCCGAAAAGGACTGTTAATAACCCTTAGCGAATTTTTTAAGACAAACCGACAACTGGTTTAAAAGCAAAAAAATTCAGGTATAGAAGGCTACCCTGAGAGGGTGCAAAACTATAAAGAAAGAGTTAATAGACAAATAAAATCACAGAAAATTTTAATTCTCGCAATATTGTACTTTTTTAAGTGCAAAAATGAAAGTTTTTTCTTACTTTTTTCTACGTTATCTTGTCCCGGTATTTCAACTTAAAACTTATATGGGAGATAAAATTACAAATCTGTTTGGAATTAAATACCCGGTGGTGCAAGCAGGAATGGTATGGTGCAGTGGATGGGAGTTAGCCTCGGCTGTTAGCAATGCAGGCGGCTTAGGACTAATCGGAGCAGGATCTATGTATCCGGAAGTTTTAAGAGAGCATATTCAAAAATGTAAAAAGGCAACTTCTAATCCATTTGGAGTGAATGTGCCTTTATTATATCCGGAAATCGACAAGCATATTCAAATCATAATTGAAGAAGGAGTAAAAATAGTATTTACCTCTGCAGGAAATCCCGCAACCTGGACAAGCCACTTAAAAAGCCACGGGATAAAAGTCGTCCACGTGGTGTCGAGCGTCAAGTTTGCACTAAAAGCTCAGCAGGCGGGCGTAGATGCCATAGTGGCGGAAGGGTTCGAAGCTGGCGGCCACAACGGTAGAGAAGAAACCACCACTTTTTGTTTAATTCCAATGGTTGCTGCGGCTGTTGATATACCAGTAATAGCCGCCGGTGGCATTGGCAGCGGAAGAGGCGTACTGGCAGCATTTGCACTGGGAGCAGATGGAGTCCAGATAGGTAGCAGATTTGCTGTGAGTGAAGAATCTTCTGCGCATTTAAACTTCAAAAACCGAATTATCCAGGCCGGCGAAGGCGAAACAGTTTTAACATTGAAATCTGTTACTCCCGTAAGACTGATAAAAAACAAGTTTTACGAATCGGTAAAAGAAGCCGAATCGCGGGGAGCTACCGCAGAAGAATTAAAAGCATTGTTAGGAAAAGGAAGAGCCAAAAAGGGAATATTTGAAGGAGACCTGGAAGAGGGAGAACTGGAAATTGGGCAGATTGCCGCAACTATAAAAGATATAAAGCCTGCCGCAGCTATTTTACAGGAGATCTGGAGCGAATACGAACAATTGAAAAAGTCATTTTGCGCCAATTAAGCTTTAGTAATTTATTTTTAGAATTAGATTGTGTATGAAAGGCCTGGTCGATATCAAAAAATGTCTTAGAAGTTTTAGGTTTGCCTTTCAGGGACTGCGATGGGTAGTAGCCTCTGAAAACAATGCCAGAATTCATTTACTGGCCAGTATGGTTGTTGTCACTATGGGATTTCTCCTTCGTCTTAAAGACTCTGAGTGGCTTTGGATAATTAGTGCCATTGCTGCAGTCTGGATTACCGAAACACTGAACACAGCTATAGAAAAGCTGACCGATCTGGTTTCTCCTGATTTTAACCCTAAAGCAGGTGTGGTTAAAGACATTGCCGCAGCAGCTGTTTTAATAGCCGCACTTTATGCCTTGATAGTCGGCACAATAATCTTTATTCCAAAAATATAACTATACCAAGAGAGCTATCTCTCTTAGATTCGACCTTACAAACATATATTCCTCAAAATCTCCAAAGGTAACCGACAAAAAAACTTTATTTTTATTTTGCCTTAATATTGCTCTTTTTCTGTATCATTTTTTGACCCTTACCGTTAAATTTTAAAAAAAATACGGAGATGAAAGCGTTCATTTATTGCTTAGCTGTAGTTTTGGTATTAGATATCAACGCAGCCCATTTACCCTCCGGCCTTACATATACACTGAAAGAAGTACAAAAATATGATGTTGCTGAACAATCAAATCAAATTGTACTTATCATGGGTTACTCC
>DATCKK010000595.1:0-4737 GCA_036562325.1 Cytophagaceae bacterium
CCATAATATGATGGCCGTATACAAAATTGACGCAGATGGTAAGCTTGTCCGATAGGGGAAGCTTACCATCTTGGTTATTTTATTAAACTTTTCTATATCAATTAAATTTTTCTTTTAATTTCTAAAAGGTGTATATTAAAAGTGAATTTGTGAGTGTTTTTACTCCATCAATTTTTTCAGGGTATTCAATCCTTTTTCAAAATCGTCTCCAACCATATTTTTCATAAACAGGCCAAAATATTTTTTTACAGGGTGCATGCCCATGTTGGTATCCATACTCCAGGTTATTTTGGTACCCTCATTCGTTTTTTCAAAAGTAAATTTTCCTTCAGACTTTCCATGTTTCATAAAGTCCATTTCTGTTACAATCAATTGGGCCGGGATGGATTGCTTTATAGTAAGTTTTCCTTCTCCTACTCGTTGATCTTCACTTGTCCATGAATAGTAGGCTCCTTCTCCTGATGCCGGTTCTGAATAAGTTATCTTTATATTCGGATCCAGTTGATGCCAGGGTGACCATTTTTCCCAATTTTTGAGATTATTCACCTGGTTGAAAACCTCTCCATCAGAAGCTTTAATTGTCAAGGTTCTCTCTATATGGACCTGAGATGGCAGAAACAAAGAACCGATTACAAAAAGCAATAACAGGGCGATTATGGAATATAAGATCAGCCGGATTTTTTTCATTTTAATCTATTCACTTTATTATGCAAAAATACTAACGGATTGGAAAATGAAAAGTTTGTAAAATGTGTGTTCTAAATTACTGATATTCAATGAAGGTGTGTTTTTAACTCAATGGTGCTTAGTTGGGTTTAAACAAATTTTTGAAAATATGCTTTGTAGTAAGTTTATTAGATTTAAGCCCATAGTAATCCGCTTATTTAGTGAGTCATTGTTTTCCGTTATTTTACATATACTTAAGTAAAATCCCCTCTAATTTTATGCTTTTCAGAGATTGAATTAAGTTTAATGGTCTTAAAAACTTTTTAAAAACACTTAAAGGAAGTTTTATTGGTTGGTATTAATCCGATACTATTGCGCTAAAAAGGGCTAATTTTTTAAAATTTTGCGGATTTTGTAAGAATTAATAAGGGATTTTTTATATCCATTTTCGAATATAATTCATTTTTAAAATATCATTTAAATAAGGAAATTATTGATTTTGCTAAGATAGAAGGGTATTTTCCATGAAGGAAATCAAAATTATAAACCCAATGAAATCATTCTCAACACCCAAATTAAACAACCTGTATTTAACCTCGCCATTTAGTTCCAGCCAAAGCATCATTTTTCATGAGTTTCTATCTCCACCAGTTTAAGGCAATGAATTAAAATGCCCGAAGCTTGAATAGTAATCATAATGAAATTGAATCAGTAAGAATTTTTAAGGAAATGGAAATTAGAAAAATTGTTAAAATAATCTTTATTTTCTGTGTTCTAATAGGGATATCACAGAATAGGGAACTATTAGCCCAATGCTCTACAGTTCCTGTGGTAGAGGCCGTTTTCAACGGAGATTTTGAATTAGGCTGGTTAAGAAACAACGGATCTACATATGCAAATGGTGAGGGGAGAGGGTTTCAATCAGACTTAAATTATGTTGGAGATTATAATGGTCAACCTACCCAATGTTGGAATAATATACAAGATGGTTTTGCGGTAGGTAGGACAGATATTTTGCATCCAAATTGTGATAATCAACCAAATAACCCGTATGCAGCGTCCTCCTATTTAGGTTTTGGTACTCAATTTAAAGATCATACTCCTGGGTTAAATGGAGAAGGTTATGCTTTAAATAGCCGATTTTTATACTTGTAATGCTAGTTCAACTTCTAAACTTTACACCGGGGGTAAGCCAATTGCATGGCTTCAAAAGGTTAACATATTTCCTGGACAGAATTATTATTTTTCCGCTTGGTTCGCAAATTATACCAGTAATCCTAGCACTGCAGTATTAAACTTTGTTGTAATTCCATTAGATGCTTCAGATAATCCTATTTTAGCTCAAAGACAGGTAGTTGGTACCGCTACTCCAACCGGAACAATGCAGTGGCAACAATTTTATGGGCAATGGACCAATCCTGGAACATATACCAGAGTTCAACTTTCTATTGAAGTAGATGTGTCTCAAACATCTTGTTCCAGTGGTGGAGACTTTGCATTTGATGATATTTCATTTATAAATGGTTGTCAGAACCTTACTTCATTGAGAGTTCCAACATTTCCTTCTGACACTTTAAATCTTTGTACAACATCAGGTTCTTTAAATCTTACTGCTACTTATACAGGAGATCCTAACCCTTCAAATAATATAATAACCTGGTATAAAGGAAGTACATCTCCTCAAGCAGAGATAGCGACAGGTACGTTGACATTAAATAATATTACAGAGCCTGATATATACAGAATTTGTATCACGGATCCGGACAATACCCCCGGTAATTGTCCGGTAAGTGCTACTGTAGTAGTTCAAAAACAACTAAATGTAACGCTTCCTCCAACTACATTATGTAGTCCGCCTGTTGCGAATATTACCGCAAATGTTTCTCCAGTAGGTACTTATACTAAAAATTATACTTGGACTGTCCCTTCAGGTGTAACAGATCCGGGTAACAACGCTACAGTTGCTGCAAATATGGCTGGAAATTATTCTGTGACAGTAACTAATCCTGATATTAGCGGATGTTCAGGATCTGCTAATGTGAATGTTACTTCACTTTTACCCACTTATGATCCTTCTAAAATTCAGCCTTTATGTTATGGCGCTACTAATCAGACAATAACGGGCTTGGGGACAGGGGCAAATGTTGCTAATTATAAATGGTATACAACGGCAACCGGTGGTACGGCTTTTTCAACAGGAGCTTCTCCTACAATTCCAGGTCCACTACCGACATCGGGTTCATCTTATACTATTTATTTAGAAGATGCGACAACGACTCCAATTGCAGGATCTCCAATTGTCCCCAATGGAACTACACAGGGGGTTGCTACATATTCCCAAAGTCTTACTGTACATCAAAGTATTCAATTGGTTTCAGTTCAGGCCACACCAACTCCATGGACGGGACCTTGTGCTGCTGCTGCCGGGACATATAATTATAGAGTTGAATTAACCAATGCTGCCGGAACAACAGTGTTACAATATAGAGATGTTTCAATGAATTGTGGTAGTAATACTGCTCAAACACTCACCTTAAACTTCAATATTTCACCAGGTTCATATCAATTAAGAATTCGAAATGAAGGAGGTGCCGCTCCTACTGGCTGGTATAATTATTATAATTCAAACGGCACCTATTCGATACCAGGTTATTTAGATGTAACGGATGGAAACAACTTTGGTGCTCCCTTTGGTCGATATACAATAGTTAAAACTAATGGTTGTGACAGACTACCTATAAATATTCCATTGCAGGATTGCTGTACTCCGGCTACTATCACCACTCAGCCTGCTAATACCAGTGTTTGTCCTAATACAGCAGCCTCATTCAACGTGGTTGCCACTGGTACAGGAACTCTTTCTTACCAATGGCAGTCTGATAATGGAACTTCAGGAGCTACCTGGACAAATGTTGCTACTGCAACCAACGCTACCCTGAATATTCCTGCTGCATCCGTAACCAGTGATATTGATGGTTACAGATATCGGGTTATCGTTCGTTTAAATAATTCTTGTCCGGACACTTCCAATGTGGCTACACTGACGGTTCGCCCATTGCCTAATATAACAAGTTCAACAACAGAAAGTGTATGTAGCGGAACGGCGTTTGAATATACTCCAACCAGTGATATTGCCAATTCTACTTTCTCCTGGACCCGTGCTGCAGTGACAGGTATAAGTAACCCGGCAGTGACGAACGGAACGGGAGATATTAATGAAACTCTTATAAATACTACGTCTTCCAATGTGAATGTAGTCTATAGTATTAAAGCCGAAAGCCCGGATGGTTGCGAAGGACCCGCCAAAAATGTTACAGTAACTGTTTATCCGACTCCGAAAGTTACCAGCAGTTTGACCGGAGCTATTTGTAGTGGCGAGGCGTTTAATTATACCATTACCGGAAATGTAGCTGGTTCGCAGTTAGCATGGTCACGGGCAGGATTGGCTTCTATTGATGAAGCGGCTGCAAGTGGCGTGAATGCTATTTCGGAAACTCTTACAAATAATACAGGCAGTCCGGTTAATGTTGTCTATGTATTAACGCCAACTGGACCAGCTCCTGGAAATTGCGCCGGGCCTGATTCTTTATTAATAGTAACTGTTAATCCCAAGCCTGTAATAACCAGTGTCACTTCTGATAAAGTTTGTAGTGGTGTTGAGTTTAACTATACCATAACATCTAATGTTTCAAATCCTTCTTTTAGTTGGACCAGAAATTTTGTAGCTGGAATTTCTCCATCTGATAGTAGCAATACTACCAATCAAATTAGAGAGACTTTGATTAATTCCACTTCAGGGTCAGTAAATGTAATATACCGGCTGGAGGTAACCAGCGCTGCAGCTGAAGGAGCCTGTGAAGGAGATCCGGAAGATTTGGTGGTAGAAGTATTGCCTGCAGCGACCGTCACCAGCCCATTGACAGACGAGATTTGTAGTGGTAGTACGTTTGAATATGAGATTACGGCTAATCTGCCTAATTCTACCTTTACCTGGGAAAGAGGTGCGGATGCTTATAACTCGGCCTCAGGCGTTGTAAATGGTGCCAATATTTCGGAAGTGCTGAATAATAC
>DATCKK010000596.1:0-3859 GCA_036562325.1 Cytophagaceae bacterium
TAGTGGTAGAGTCGGCCAGTAATCGTCAATATCGTTTCGGAATGCCCGGAACCGAACTGTCGCCTAATGAATGGAAAAAATGCCTGGATTTTCTTTCCGATCCGAACCACCACATCGATTATCTGGTAGCAAGTGGTAGCACACCGCCAGGTGTACCGATGGATTTCTATGCAAGCATTTCTAAAATAGCTAAAGACAAAGGAGCGAAACTGGTGCTTGATACTTCCGGAGAAGCTCTCAAAGCTGCATTGAGCGCAGGAAATATCTACCTGGCAAAACCTAATTTGAGAGAACTTACTGAATTGGTAGGTAAAGAGCTTAAAAATATAGCCGAGCAGGAAGATGCCGCACTAAAAGTTATTGATAAATATAAAATAGAAATACTGGTGGTTTCTTTAGGTGCATCCGGTGCTTTTTTGGCTTCCAAAGCGGGTGTATATCACGTTGCGGCCCCCTCGGTCGCTAAAAAAAGTACTGTAGGGGCAGGAGATAGTATGGTGGCAGGAATGGTACTTAGCCTTTCCAGAGGAATGTCCCTGCCTGATACGCTAAAGTTTGGCGTTGCCGCAGGTACTGCTGCAACTATGAATGCAGGTACCGAACTTTGTCGCCTGGAAGATGTCGAAGCTTTGTATAAATGGATTAACGCAAACTCCCAACATCAGAGCAGGATTCAATTATAAAACCAATATATTACTCCCCGGCTATTTCAAATCTTATGTAATGAATGTTCATTCCTTTCTGAAGGAATTTCTTTTCATAAGTAGTTTGAATATTGTAATGATAGGACAAAAACTCTGAATTATACAGGTCATCTGTATGAATCAGGTTTTTAATCTTAAACGGGGGTGTTTTCAATACTTCCATCGTATATTCATAAAGCCCCTTATTATCCGTCTTAAGGTTAATGATACCTTTACCCCCCATCAGATTATAATACATTTGCAAAAACCGGGGACTGGTCAATCGTCGCTTTTCATCTCTGTCTTTAGGCCTTGGATCAGGAAAGGTTATCCAAACCTCACTTACTTCTCCATTAGTAAAAAAGTCCTCAATATTTTGAATATATATCCTTAAAAAAGCAGCGTTTAGCAGATTGTTCTCATAGGCAACCGTACTCCCTTTCCAAATTCTGCTTCCTTTGATATCAACACCTACAAAGTTTTTTCCTGGTATCGCCTGAGCTAGTCCTGTAGTATATTCTCCCCGGCCACACCCAACTTCCAACACTATCGGATTGTTATTACCAAAAAATTCTCCCCACTTTCCTTTTATGTTCTCATATATTTCTTTTCCCGGCTGAATTACATTTCTTCTCTCTGCATTCACTGCAAACCTGGCTAACTTCTGGCGACCCATCTCTTTTAAAATAATTTAATAACTATAATTCATTTAACTCTGCTACAACAAATGTACTTCCCCCTACAAAGATCATATCATCTGCTTCTGAATTGGCCAAGGCCGTTTGGAAGGCATCATTCACATCTTTAATAATAATGCCTTTTAATCCTACCCTTTCTGCTTCAACCGCCAACTCTTCTGCTGCCAACGCTCTTGGAAGTTTTGCTTCGCAAAAATAATAAAAAGCTTCTTTAGGTAATAGTAATAAGACATTGGATATAGATTTATCCTTTACCATCCCAATAACTATATGGAGCCTCTTAAAACGTTGCCGGGAAATCTGTCGAACAATTTCCCTTATTCCGGATTCATTATGCCCGGTATCACAAATTACCAACGGAGACTGTTGAATACATTGCCACCTTCCCTTTAGCCCGGTTAATTTCCTTGTGGCCGAAAGAGCTTCTTTCACGGTGTTTTCAGGCACGACAAAGCCTTTTTGTCTTAATAGTTCAATAGCCGTTAATACGCCTGCGATATTTTTTAGCTGATACTCTCCTGCCAGATCAGACTCTACAGATACTTTATCCCCCGAAGGTGTTTCGTATTCTACACTTAAACTTTCACCCAAATGATGGTTTTTGAGTTTTAAAAAATGATTTGCAAAATAGATTGGAGAGTTTTCTTTTTGGGCCTTCTCTTTAAAAACATCTGCAATTTCTTCCTGATATTCGCTGATAACCACCGGAACTCCTTTTTTTATGATTCCCGCTTTTTCTCCGGCTATCTCAGGCAAAGTATCTCCTAACAGGTTCTGATGATCGAAACTGATATTGGTAATGACACTTAACTCTGGAGTTATAATATTGGTGGAATCCAGCCTTCCCCCTAAGCCGACTTCTATAACAGCCACATCCACCTTTTCTTTAGCAAAATAATCAAACCCCATGGCAGTAGCCATTTCGAAAAAAGAAGGCTTCAACTGTTCCAACAGAACTCTGTTTTTTTCAACAAATTGACAGATTGCATTTTCAGAAATAGGCACTCCGTTAACGCGAATTCGCTCTGAAAAATCTTTCAGGTGAGGAGATGTATATAATCCTGTCTTGTAACCTGCTTTCTGAAGAATAGCGGCCAACATATGAGATGTGCTCCCTTTCCCGTTGGTACCCGCCACATGTATGCTTTTAAACTTGGTATGAGGATTTCCCAGGTGAGCAGCCAGGTGCAGGATATTATCGAGATTGTTTTTATAGGCTGCGGGACCGATTCGGTGAAACATGGGGAGACTATTATACAAATAGTCCAGGGTCTCCTGATAAGTCACTTTAAAAAGTATTAATGAGATTTTACAATCACTTTCAATGTCCCCACGGAAGCAGGCGCAGTTTTCGATCCTCTCTCACGGTAAATCACCCAATTACTGGTAACCTGGTCTCTATAAAACTTTTCTACCTTAGGACTTACTGTTTGACTTGTAGGTATCAAAGAAATAAGTTCTCCGTCTTCATCCACCTTTACCTGATATATAATGTACCCATTTTCATTGGAAGCATCTTTTTTATCAATGGAAAAACCCATTCTCCATCCACCTAAATCAAGCCGGGTGCCGTCTCCATCACCGCCACCACCATCTCCCGGATTTCCGGAATAAACAGCATTTTCATCAAGAGAACCTTTTTCATTTCCTTTTTTTCCCGGCTCTTTATCATCACCCTGGCCTTCGGAATTAGTGGATTTAGTAACAGCCTCTTTGGTCGGTGTTTCTGTTTTAGGGGTTTCTTCTTTTTTAGGCTCTTTCTTTTCCTCTGTTTTTTTAACTGAAGTTTCTTTGATTTCTTTTGTTTCAACTACATCAGGACTTTCTGTATTTATTACAGAGGCATCTACCGTCTCAACTACCTCCTCTACTACTTCCGGTTCCGGTTGAGGTTCTACTTCTTCCGTTGTGTTTTCCTGCACGTTATCAACAGCGACATCATTTCGGTTATCGCCTTTACCTGAATTATCAAAACCAAAAGCTATTTCAACTCCGGGATGGCCAGGCAACGGAGGATCGGGAGGGGTATAAGCAAACAGAAACAAGAAAACAATAAGCACAACTGCATGAACAGCAATGCTCACGATCATTCCGATCCTTTCATTTTTTTTCTCTTCCTTCTTGTCTGCTGTTACCATTTATTTTGTTTCCGGTAAAGTTGCTATTGATAACTTTGCACCTAATGAGGCCGCAATCCCGGCAGCTTCCACAAAATATTTTACGTCAACGGACTCATCTATATGAAGTACCACCACATTCTCTTCTGGATTCAGTTCTTTTTTCAACTCAGCTTCCAGATTCTCCACTAAAACTTTTCTGTCATTAATAAAATATTCCAACCCAGATGAAATAGTTAAGTGCACCTTTGCTGGTGGAGGAATTTCGGTTGGTGGCTTGCTGGTTGGCAAATTTACAGGCAAACCGGACGGAATAACAAGGTTTGACGTTAACATAAAGAAAATCAACAACAGAAATATT